>NZ_JBHXSL010000014.1:0-11126 GCF_042714725.1 Streptomyces sp. NPDC058685 | reverse complement strand
GCGCGGGGTCTCTACCCCCCCCGGCGCGACGCCGGGGGGGGGGGGCCCTTTATTTAGTGCTTCCCGCCGAACCGGCCCGCCCCCCCCCCGGGGGGGTTTCTGGCCCCCCACTTCCCCGCCCCCGTCCGCATGTGTGCCGCGCTCCTGCGCAGTGGGGCGGCTCTGTGCTGAGGTGGAGACCTCTTGCAGAACACTTGTCGGAAGGACGCACGATGACCCGCTCCTTCGCACGAAGAAGAGTTCTCCGAACCGCGGCCGCGCTCGGTGGCGCGGCTCTCCTCAGCCCCCTCGCCGGGCCGGCCCGCGCCGCCGAACACGCAGGCCGTCCGTGGCCCGAGATTCTCCCCCTGCCGAACGGCTTCCGCCCCGAGGGCATCACCATCGGGGCCGGTCCGTATGCCTACATCGGCTCCATCGCGACCGGTTCCGTCTACCGCGCCGACCTCGCCACCGGCCGCGGACGGGTCGTCAGCCAGGGCCTCGGCGCCGCGCATCCGGTGATCGGGCTCAAGATCGACCGACGCGAACGGCTGCTGTTCCTGTGCGGCGGAGTGAGCCGGGAGATCCGGATCGCCGACGCCCGCAGGGGGACGCTGCTCAAGACGTACGGTGTCGGCTCGGAGGGCACCATGGTCAATGATGTGGTGCTCACGCCGGGGGCGGCCTACTTCACCGATTCCTTCACGCCGAACCTCTACCGGCTGCCGCTCGGCCCGCGCGACGAGCCGGGCGACGCGATCACCACGGTGCCGCTCGGCGGTGACTGGGTGCAGGGCGCCGCGCTCACGGCGAACGGCATCTCCCGCACCCCGGACGGCCGGGCGCTGCTGATGGTCAATCAGGCGGTGGGCGGTGGCTCCCTGATGCGTGTCGACCCGCGCACGGGCGTGGCGCGCCGCATGGACCTCGGCGGGACCCCATTGCCCAACGCGGACGGGCTGTTGCTGCTCGGCCGCCTGCTCCACGTCGTACAGAACCGGCTGAACACGATCGCGGTCCTGAAGGTGAACGAGTCGGGGACCAGCGGCCGGGTGATCGCCCGGATCACCGACCCGGACTTCAAGGTCCCCACGACGGCCGCCGTGTGGCGCGACCGGATCTATCTGCCCAACGCCCGCTTCGACGTGGCCCAGCCGACCCCGGACACCCCGTACGACGTGATCGCGGTGGACCGGGTCGGACGCTGAGCACGGAGCGTCGGACGCTGAGCACGGAGCACTGAACACGGCCGGGGCGGCGCTCGGTGAGCGCTGCCCCGGCCCCTGCTCCGAGTCTCTCCGGCCCGCGGGCTGGTCCTTGCCGCCCGCCGCCGGTCAGTCCTCCGAGGACTCCGGCTCGTCGCCGTCCGCGTCGGACTCGCCGGACGCCTCGCTCTCCGGCTCCGCGCGCGGCGGCTTCGGCGGTCGCGTACGCCCGCTTGGGTCGCGCAGGTAGGAACCGCTGTCGCCGCCCTCGGTCGCATGACCCGGACCGGCCGCCGGGCCGAGACCGCCCGGACCGCCGTCCCGGCGCCGCAGATAGCGTTCGAATTCGCGGGCGATCGCCTCGCCGGACGCCTCGGGAAGCTCCGCGGTGTCGCGAGCCTCCTCCAGCGTCTGGACGTACTCCGCGACTTCGCTGTCCTCGGCGGCCAGTTGGTCGACCCCGAGCTGCCATGCCCGGGCGTCCTCGGCCAGTTCACCGAGCGGGATGCGCAGACCGATCAGGTCCTCGAGCCGGTTGAGCAGGGCCAGCGTCGCCTTGGGGTTGGGCGGCTGCGACACGTAGTGCGGCACCGCGGCCCACAGGCTGACCGCCGGCACACCCGCGTGCGTGCACGCCTCCTGGAGGATGCCGACGATGCCGGTCGGTCCCTCGTACCTGGTCTCCTCCAGGTCCATGGTTCTGGCCAGGTCCGGGTCCGAGGTGATGCCGCTGACCGGCACCGGCCGGGTGTGCGGGGTGTCGCCGAGCAGCGCGCCCAGGATCACCACCATCTCGACGCCCAGCTCATGGGCGAAGCCCAGGATCTCGTTGCAGAACGAGCGCCAGCGCATGGAGGGCTCGATGCCGCGGACCAGAACCAGGTCGCGCGGCTTGTCGCCGCCGATACGGACCACGGAGAGCCGGGTGGTGGGCCAGGTGATCTTCCGTACTCCGCCGTCCAGCCACACCGTGGGCCGGTTGACCTGGAAGTCGTAGTAGTCCTCGGCGTCGAGCGCCGCGAACACCTCGCCCTTCCATTCCCGGTCCAGATGTGCGACCGCGGTGGAGGCAGCGTCGCCGGCGTCGTTCCAGCCCTCGAACGCGGCCACCATGACCGGGTCGATCAGCTCGGGAACCGCCTCGAGCTCGATCACCCAGTGCCTCCTTCCGAAGTTCCCTTTCGTACGCCCCAACCTTACGGCTTACGAGGTCCCGGGCCGCAGCCCCCCGGCACGGGCGGGTGAACTTCGGCGCGCCGGGGCAACGGTTTGCCCGAAAGGGCGTCCGGCCCCCGATTCATCCGAGCTGTGTCCGAGGAATTTCGGCACAGGCCTGGACGGTGGCGCGTCGGCGGCGCTATACATCGGATGACCACGAGAGGTCCGATGTTCTTCCCCGGGGGTGCGTGCATGAGTCAGACCGTCACGGAGTTCGAGGTTCACGACATCCGCTTCCCCACCTCGGAACAACTCGACGGCTCCGACGCCATGAACCCGGACCCCGACTACTCCGCCGCTTATGTGGTGATGCGCTCCGCGGACGGGTCGGAAGGGCACGGATTCTGCTTCACCATCGGCCGCGGCAACGATGTCACCGCCGCCGCCATCGAAGCCCTGCGCCCGTACGTGATCGGCCGGCCCGCCCCCCGTACCGCCTCCGACCTGGCGGATCTGCACATCGCGCTGACCCACGACTCCCAACTGCGCTGGCTCGGGCCCGAGAAGGGCGTGATGCACATGGCGGCCGGAGCGGTCGTCAACGCGGCTTGGGACCTGGCTGCCAGGACTGCCGGACTGCCGGTGTGGGAGTTCCTCGCCTCGATGACACCCGAGGAGCTCGTCTCCCTCGTCGACTTCCGCTATCTCACGGACGTCCTCACCCCCGACGAGGCGCTGGCCATGCTGCGCGCGGCGGAACCCGGCCGCGCCGAACGGACCGCCCGGCTGCGCCGCCAGGGCTACCCCGCGTACACCACCTCGCCCGGCTGGCTCGGCTACTCGGACGAGAAGCTCGTCCGCCTCGCCAAGGAAGCCGTCGCCGACGGCTTCGGCCAGATCAAGCTGAAGGTCGGCGGCGACCTGGAGGACGACATCCGGCGGATGCAGCTCGCCCGTGCCGCCGTCGGCCCCTCCGTCCGCATCGCCGTGGACGCCAACCAGCGCTGGGACGTCGCGGACGCGGTGCGCTGGATGACGGCGCTCGCACCCTACGAGCCGCACTGGATCGAGGAACCGACCAGCCCCGACGACATCCTCGGCCACGCCGCCGTACGTGCCGGGCAGCCGGTCAAGGTCGCCACCGGCGAACACGTCGCCAACCGTGTGGTGTTCAAACAACTGCTCCAGGCCGGGGCCGTCGACTTCGTCCAGATCGACGCGGCACGCGTCGCCGGGGTGAACGAGAACCTGGCGATCCTCCTGCTCGCGGCCAAGTACGGCGTCCCGGTCTGTCCGCACGCCGGCGGGGTGGGACTGTGCGAACTCGTCCAGCACCTCGCGATGTTCGACTACGTCGCCGTCTCCGGCAGCTGGGAGGACCGCGTCATCGAGTACGTCGACCACCTCCATGAGCACTTCGCCGACCCCGCCGAGATCGACGCCGGACGCTATGTCGCACCGACGGCCCCCGGGTTCTCCGCCCGCATGCTCCCGGAGTCCATGGCCGCCCACCGCTATCCGGAGGGGCCCGTCTGGCAGGCCCGTCGCACCATCGAGGAGGTCAACTCATGACGGCCGTCAGGGACTTCGAAGGGCTCTGCGCCCTGGTGACCGGCGGAGCCTCGGGCATCGGCGCCGCCGTGACGAGGCAACTGCTCGCCCGGGGCGCGCGGGTGGCCGTGCTCGACCGTGACCTCACGGGCACCCCCGACGGCGCACTCGGCGTCGCGGCGGACGTCACCGACGACACGGCGGTGGGCGCGGCCGTCGACCGGGCAGCCGCCGAGTTCGGCGCCCTGCACACCGTCGTCTCCAACGCGGGCATCGGCGCCGTCGGTACGGTCGCCGACAACCCCGACGACGAGTGGCGGCGCGTCCTCGACATCAACGTGCTCGGCATGGTGCGTGTCGCCCGGCACGCCCTCCCGCGTCTGCGCGCGGCCGCCGCCGACCGCCCCGGCTGTGTCTCCATCACCCACACCTGCTCCATCGCGGCCACCGCGGGCCTTCCCCAGCGGGCCCTTTACAGCGCCAGCAAGGGCGCGGTCCTCTCGCTCACCCTGGCCATGGCGGCCGACCACGTCCGTGAGGGCATCCGTGTCAACTGCGTCAACCCCGGCACCGCCGACACTCCCTGGATCGGCCGGCTGCTCGACCGGGCGGACGACCCGGCGGCGGAGCGCGCCGCCCTGGAGGCCCGCCAGCCCACCGGCCGGCTGGTCGCCGCCGACGAGGTGGCGGCCGCCATCGCCTATCTCGCGAGCCCCGCCGCGGCCGCCGTCACCGGCACGGCTCTCGCCGTCGACGGCGGGATGCAGGGGCTGCGCCTGCGCCCCGCGACCTGAGCACACAGCGGAACCAGCAGCACCAGCTGAACAGCTGAACAGCTGAACCAGCGGACCCCCAGCACCACCTGAGCCGACACCACCGAAGGACGGGACCAATGAGAGTGCGTACGACAAGTGCCGCGGCCTGCGCGGTGCTGCTGGCCGTGACGGCCCTCGCGGGCTGCAACCGGGACTCCGGCAGCGGATCCGCGGACGGCAAGGTGGGCATCGATCTGCCGCGCAGCGACAGCGACTTCTGGAACTCCTACCAGCAGTACGTCGAGAAGGGTGTGAAGGCCGGCGAGGTCGACGCGCTGTCCCTCACCAACTCGCAGAACGACATCGGCAAACTCGTCGCCAACGTGCAGACGTTCACCGACCAGGGTGCCAAGGCGGTGGTGATGGCCCCTCAGGACACCGGCGCGATAGCCGAGTCGCTCCAGACCCTGGAGGAGAAGAAGATCCCGGTCGTCAGTGTCGACACCCGCCCCGACAAGGGCAACGTCTACATGGTGGTGCGGGCCGACAACCGGGCGTACGGCGAGAAGGCCTGCCAGTACCTCGGCGAGCAGCTGAAGGGCAAGGGCAAGGTCGTCGAGTTCCAGGGCGACCTGTCCTCGATCAACGGGCGCGACCGCTCCGAGGCCTTCAAGTCCTGCATGGACACCAAGTTCCCCGGCATCAAGGTCTTCGAGCTCGCCACCGACTGGAAGGGCGACGTCGCCTCCGCGAAGCTCCAGTCCACGCTGGCCGCACACCCCGACATCAACGGCATCTACATGCAGGCCGGCGGTGTCTTCCTCCAGCCCACGCTCGCGCTCCTGGAGCAGAAGAAGCTGCTGAAGCCGCCGGGCACACCGGGCCACATCACGATCATCTCCAACGACGGCATCCCGGAGGAGCTGGACGCCATCAAGGCCGGGAAGATCGACGCGACCGTCTCCCAGCCCGCCGACCTGTACGCCAAGTACGCGCTCTTCTACGCCAAGGCCGCGCTGGACGGCAAGACGTTCAAGGAAGGCCCCACCGACCACGGCTCCACCATCATCAAGATCCCGGGCGGCTTGGAGGACCAGCTCCCCGCGCCACTGGTCACCAAGGACAACGTGGACGATCCGAAGCTCTGGGCCAACCAGCTGGAGAAGAAGAGCTAGTCATGCCTCACGCCGCAGACGCCGCATCCGCCGCTCACTCCGCGCACGTACCGGCCGCGGTGCACGCGGAAGGGATCGTCAAGCGCTTCGGGCCCACCGTCGCGCTCGACGGCGTACGGCTCACCGTCGCGCCCGGCGAGTCCCACGCGCTCGTCGGGCGCAACGGCGCGGGCAAGTCCACCCTCGTCAGCGTCCTCACCGGCCTGCACAGGCCAGACGCGGGAACCGTCACCTTCGACGGCGTGCCCGCACCCGCCTTCGGGGACACGGCGGCCTGGCAGTCCAAGGTCGCCTGCGTCTACCAGAAGTCGATGGTCGTGCCCGACCTGACCGTCGCCGAGAACCTCTTCCTCAACCGGTTCGACACCGGCAGCCGCTTCATCAGCTGGAGGCAACTGCGGCGGCGCGCCGAGGAGCTGCTCGCCGGGTACGGCGTGAGCGTCGACCCGATGGCCCGGGCCAAGGATCTCGCCGTCGAGCAGCGGCAGTTCGTGGAGATCGCGAGAGCCCTCTCCTTCGGCGCGCGGCTGATCGTCCTCGATGAGCCGACCGCCCAGCTGGACGCCCGCGGCATCCAGCGGTTGTTCACCAAACTGCGGGAACTCCAGAGCCAGGGAGTGGCGTTCCTGTTCATCTCCCACCATCTGCAGGAGGTGTACGAACTGTGCACCGCCGTCACCGTCTACCGTGACGCCCGCCATGTCGTCACCGCGCCGGTCGCCGAACTCACCAAGGACGACCTCGTCGCAGCGATGACCGGAGACTCCGTCAGCGGCACCTCGCAGTGGCATGCGCCCGCCGGGCCCGTCCGCACCGAGGAACCCGTGCTGCGCACCGAGGGGCTGACCCTGGAGGGCGAGTTCGAGCCGCTCGACCTCGAGGTGCGGCCCGGTGAGGTGCTCGGACTGGCGGGCGCCGCGGCGAGCGGCAACACCGCGCTCGGCGAGATCCTCGTCGGTATGCGCAAGGCCGGCGCCGGGCGTATCACCGTGCACGGCCGCGAGGTGAAACCCGGCAGCGTGCCGCACGCGCTCGACGCCGGGATCGGCTACATCCCCGAGGACCGCCATCGCCAGGGACTCGTCGTGGACCGCAGCGTCGCCGAGAACGCCACGCTCACCGTCACCGACCAGCTCGGCCCGTGGGGCACCGTACTGCCCTCTCGTACAAGGGAATTCGCCCAGTCCATGATCGCATCGCTCGACATCAAGACGCAGGGGCCGGAGCAACCCGTCTCCGGGCTCTCCGGCGGCAATCAGCAGAAGGTGGTGGTGGCGAGGGCGCTGGCCCGCCGCCCGAGTGCCCTGGTCGCCCTGCGGCCCACCGCCGGCGTGGACGTGAAGTCCAAGGACGCGCTGCTCGGTGTGGTGCGCCGGGTGGCCGACGAAGGCAGCGCGGCCGTCATCATCTCCGACGAGCTGGACGATCTGCGGGTCTGCGACCGGGTGCTCGCCCTCTTCCACGGGCGGGTGGTCGCGACGTTCGGCAGCGGGTGGACGGACCGCGAACTGGTGGCCGCCATGGAAGGTGTGGGGGAGCAGGAATGACCGGGACGATACGGCCGCTCACGGCCGACGGGACGAAGAGCGACAGCCCGGCGAGCCGGCTGCGCCTGATCCGGTGGAGCGACTTCTCGCTCGTGCCGGTGATCCTGGTGCTGATGGTGATCGGGTTCATCGTCTCGCCGGTCTTCCTCACCTCCAACAACCTCATCAGCGTCGTCCAGCAGTCCTCCGAACTGAGCCTGCTGGTGCTCGGCCAGGCACTGATCCTCATCTGCGGGCGGATGGACCTCTCGCTGGAGTCCACCATCGGCATCGCTCCGGTCGTCGCCATGTGGCTGGTGCTGCCGAGTGAGGGCGGACGCTTCCTGGGGCTGGAACTGCTGCCCGTCTGGACGGCGATCCCCGTCTGTCTGCTGGTGGGCATGGCGATCGGCGCGGTCAACGGCTTCCTGATGCTGAAGCTGCGGGTCAACGGCTTCATCGCCACCCTGGGCATGCTCACGATGCTCCGCGGCCTCCACATCGGCATCACCGAGGGCAAGTCGATCACCGACGTGCCGGAGTCCTTCCGCTACCTCGGCAAGACCGACTGGCTGGGCGCGCCCGCGGCGGTGTGGATCTGTCTGGCGCTGTTCGCGATCGGCGGTGCGGCACTGGCCTATCTGCGCCACGGACGCGCGCTGTACGCGATCGGCGGCAACCCGGAGGCGGCCCGGGCGGCGGGCATCCGGGTCGACCGGATCACCTGGATCGTGCTGGCGATCGGCGGTCTGCTGGCGGCCTTCGCGGGCATCCTCTACACCGGCCACTACGGCTCGGTCGCGGCCACCCAGGGCAACGGCTGGATCTTCCAGGTGTTCGCCGCGGCGGTGATCGGCGGCATCAGCCTCAAGGGCGGCCGCGGCACGCTCTTCGGGGCGCTCACCGGCGTCCTGACGCTGCAACTCGTCGTCAACGTCATGACCCTGGGCGGGGTACCGGCCCTGTGGAACCAGTTCCTGAACGGCGCGATCATCATCGTCGCGCTGGTGATCTCCCGCTTCGCGAGCGGCGAGAAGCAGGACTGAGGGCAGTCTCGGGGCGTGTCCGCCCGGGGCCGCGAGCAGGTACGTTTCGCCTGCCGCCGGCACCGGGCGGATCTGATCGAAACGGGGTCGGGCGGCGGTGACCTGCGGCAGGATTGAGCCGTGCCGACCGAGCCGGAAGACATCGAGCTGAGCGAACACGAGCTGCGGGAGATCACGGGCTACGCGGCCGACTGTGCGCGCAGGACGCTGTCGATCTTCGAGCAGAGCCTGCCCGCCGACACACGCCCTCGCGAGGCGATCGACGCGGCACACGCCTTCGCCGCGGGCGGCCGGCGCACGGCCGCTCTGCGGCAGAGCGCGTGGGCGGCGTACAAGGCGGCGCAGGAAGCCGATTCGCCGCCCGCTGCCGACGCGGCACGGGCGGCGAGCCATGCGGCGGCCGCCGCGTATCTGCATCCCAAGGCGAGCGCTCATCAGGTGAAGCACGTTCTCGGTGCGGCAGCGCATGCGGCGCGAGCGGAGGAGCTGGCGTCCGCGCAGGACCGGCGGGTGACCGCCGGGACCCTGGAATGGGCGCGCCATCACGCACCGCCGGCCGTCCCCGCGGTGCTCGGCCGACTGCCCGCCGCGCCTCCCGGGGGAGGGCGGGTGGGGGAGTTCATCCGCGATCTCGACGCCGCTCTCCGCGCCTGAGGGAGATCGACTGCCAGGGGCTCGTACGGACATCCCCCTGCGGGAGAGCGCTCAGAGCGTCGAGCGGAGCCACTGCTCCACGCTCGCGATGTGCACCGTCGCCCACGAGCGGGCCGCCTCCGCGTCCCGGTCCCGGAGCGCGGCGAGGATCGCCCGGTGCTCGTGCAGCGTGCGGCTGACCGCGTCCTCCTGCGTCAGTCCGCGCCACACCCTGGCGCGCGTCGTCGGTCCGGACAGGCCGTCCAGCAGCGAGCAGAGCACGGAATTGCCCGAGGACTGCACGATACCCCGGTGGAACTCCAGGTCGGTGGCGACCAGTTCCTCGACGGAGGGCTCGGGGCCCAGCGCGTCCAGCTGCGCGCTCAGCCGTTCCAGTTCGCCTTCGCCGATGCGGCTCGCGGCCATGGCGGTGGCCGCGGGTTCCAGGATCCGGCGTACGGCGAGGAACTCCAGCACCGTGTCGTCGCGGTGGAAGTCCACCACGAAGCTCAGCGCCTCCAGCAGCAACTGCGGGTCCAGGCTGGTCACATAGGTGCCGTCGCCCTGGCGCACGTCCAGGATGCGGATCAGCGACAGGGCGCGTACGGCTTCACGCAGCGAATTGCGGGACAGCCCGAGTTCGGCGGCGAGTTCGCTCTCCTTGGGAAGGCGGTCGCCGGGCCGCAGGGCACCCGAGACGATCATTCCCTTGATCTTTTCGATCGCCTCGTCGGTGACTGCCACGACGGCCCCCTCGTCCCTCATTCATCGGATGTCTGAGCGTACAACGTGGGCGGCCCCCCGAGAGCCGCCCACGTCGGGGAAATCCGGCCTGAGGTCAGGCCTTCCTGCCCAGGACGTCCTCGACCCTGGCGCGGATCCCGTCCGTGGCGAGGCCGCGGATGGTGAGGGTGGTACGACGGCGCAGGACGTCGTCCGCCGTCTCGGCCCACTCGTGGTCGCGTGCGTAGGCGACCTGCGCCCAGATCTCGGGTGCGTCGGGGTGGATCCGCTCGGCGAGCGCCGGGTCGTCCTCGGCGAGCCGCGCGATGTCGAACGACAGCGAGCCGTAGTGCGTCGCGAGATGACGCGCGGTGTCCTCGGCCATCGGCGAGCCCGGGGTGTCGCCTCCGACGAGCAGCCGGTGGGCCACCGCGTTCGGGTTGGCGATGCCCGGCAGCGGCAGCTTCTTCGGCAGCCGCGAGATCGGCACCAGACCCTTGTCGTACTCGCCCAGCGGGTGCCCGGGCAGGGCCGCCAGCTTGTTCATCACCGTGCGGCCGATGTGGCGGAAGGTGGTCCACTTGCCGCCGGCCACCGACAGCATGCCGCCGCTTCCCTCGGTGACCACCGTTTCGCGCTTGGCCTTGGAGGTGTCGCCGGGGCCGCCGGGCAGCACCCGCAGACCGGCGAAGGAGTAGGTGATCAGATCGCGGGACAGCTGCTGGTCGCGGATCGAGTACGCGGCCTCGTCCAGGATCTGGGCGGTGTCCTTCTCGTTGACCGCGACGTCCGCCGGGTCACCCTCGTACTCCTCGTCGGTCGTGCCGAGGAGCAGCATGTCCTCCCACGGGAGGGCGAAGGTGATGCGGTACTTGTCGATGGGGGTCGCCAGCGCCGCCTTCCACGGCGAGGTGCGCTTCAGCACCAGGTGGGCGCCCTTGGAGAGCCGGATGGAGGGAGCCGCGTTCGGGTCCTCCATCCTGCGCAGGTGGTCCACCCACGGGCCGGTCGCGTTGAGCACCAGGCGCGCGCTCACGCCGAACTCGGTGCCGTCGGTACGGTCCTTGAGCTCGGCACCGGTGACCCGGCCCTCGGTGAAGCGCAGTCCGGTGACCTCGGCGTGGTTGAGCACCGTGGCACCCGACTGGACGGCCGCGCGGACCGTCATCAGGGCCATGCGCGAGTCGTTCATCTGGTCGTCGCCGTACACGGCCACGGCCTTGAGGTTCTCCGTGCGCAGCTCGGGCACGTCACGCTGGGCCCTGGCCGGGCCTATGACATGGCCGACGCCGTCACCGAAGGCGGAGAGCGCGGAGTACGCGAACACTCCCGCCCCCAGCTTCGCCGCGCCGTGCGGTCCGCCCTTGTAGACCGG
>NZ_JBHXSL010000013.1:0-5747 GCF_042714725.1 Streptomyces sp. NPDC058685 | reverse complement strand
AGGTGCTGACGCCGCTGGGGCACGGGATCGTCCGGCTGGCGGCCGGTATCCGGCACGGACTGGCCGTTGTCGGTCGCGGGCTGTGGACCGCCGTTACCTGGACCGTGCTGACCCTGCTGGTCGCGCCCGTGGTGTGGCTGGTGCGCACACTTGTCGTCGTACCGCTCGTGTGGATCTTCCGGTACGTGCTGGTGCCGCTCGGGCGCGAGATCGGTGCGGCCTTCGCCGTTGCCTGGCGGGTCGCCGGCTATGTGTCGAGCGCGGTCGGCAGCGCCGTGCGGTGGCTCGTCGTCCAGCTCGTGGTCCGGCCGGTGCGCTGGTTCTACGGGAGTGTGTGCACTCCGGTCGGCCACGCCGTGCGGGACGTCGTCTGGCGTCCGGCGAAGAGAGCCGCTGTCGAGGCCGGCCGGGCGGCCGCATCGGCGGCCCGTTCGGCGAGGGAAACGATCCGGCAGGCGAGGCGTGACGCATGGCGTGCACTGGTCGGTGGGCCGGGGTATGCGGAACCTGGGGAACCGCTCGTGCCTCAGGCGCGTACTCTGGGTAGTACAACGACTGTCCCCGGCGCGGCGGCCGAGCCCGAGATCTCCCTGCACAAGCAGGGGTGAGCCGGACGGGCCCCCACGGGAACCCCGCATCGACGAGGGCGGCGCGCCCCCCGCGCCCGTCCCGCACCGAGGAGAAGAACCACTGGGCAAGCGACAGCCCGAAGGCCCGCCGCCCGCACCTGCGGTGCAGCGCATTCGTCTGCGCTACACCAAGCGCGGCCGCCTCCGGTTCACCAGCCACCGTGACTTCCAGCGCGCTTTCGAGCGGGCGCTGCGGCGCGCCGAGGTGCCCATGGCGTACTCGGCGGGCTTCACCCCGCATCCGAAGGTGTCGTACGCCAATGCCGCACCCACCGGCACGGGCAGCGAGGCCGAGTATCTGGAGATCGCCCTCAGCGAGCACCGCGACCCCGACACGCTGCGCGAACTGCTCGACGAGTCGCTGCCGACCGGTCTGGACATCACCGAGGCCGTCGAGGCCCGTACGTCCGGGCTCGCCGACCGGCTCACCGCGTCCGTGTGGGAGCTGCGGCTGGAGGGCGTGCGGGTGGAGGACGCGGAGAAGGCCGTCGAGGCCTTCCTCGCGGCCGACGCCGTCGACGTCCAGCGCAAGACCAAGAACGGCGTACGCACGTTCGACGCGCGGGGTGCCGTGGCGGATCTGCACGCTGGTCCGTCACAGCCTGATAGGCCCGGGGTCGAGCCCTGTGCGATACTGCGGCTGGTTGTTCGGCACGTGACACCTGCCGTGCGACCCGACGACGTCCTGTCCGGTCTCCACGCTGTGGCCGACCTGGCGCCGCCGGTCCCCGCAGCGGTGACCAGGCTGGCGCAGGGGCTCTTCGACGAGGAGTCCGGCACGGTGACCGACCCGCTCGCGCTCGACCGCGAGGCAGTTCCGGCCGCTTCACCCACGGCCGTCGGAACAGCCTCCCCCTAGCTTCGCCGGGGGGACACCCCGCGACGGCGCCCGAAGGTCCCGCCGCGTTGGAGCAGTCGTTGTAGCGCGGCTCTCGCATCCGGGAGCCACCTGGGTCGGGCCGCGCAAGGACCAGAAGACTTTCGCCAGGCCGTGCGTACATCGCGTACGGAACCGGCGAGCCAGACATAACAGCTCCCGTGCGGCGCCCGCGCCCCGGACGGCGGCACCGCGCACATCACGCGGGCCGCGGCCGGACCGGAATGAGGCGCGGCGCCCGGGAGCGTGACGGGAGAACCGCCCGCATGCTCGAGCCGACTGAATCCGGCGTTGCCGGAGACAACGAACAGAACGACAACACCCCTGGCGACAAGCTGCCGCCGCGCCGTCGGCGCCGCGCAGCTTCGCGCCCCGCCGGTCCGCCGGCCGGAGCGGCCTCCGCGGAGAGCGCCGACGTGGCAGCTCCCGTGCAGGAGGCGGCCGAGGCCGCGCCTGCCGCTGCCGAGGAGACGCCCGCGCCGCGTGCGCGTCGTCGTGCCACGCGTAAGGCGACGGCTCCTGCAGGTGCGCCCGAGGGCGCCGAGATCGCCGCTGCCGCCGAGGTGGCGGAGACGGTCGCCCCCGAGGTGGCCGAGGAGACGCCGGCCGAGGCTCCGGCGCCGCGTGCGCGTCGTCGTGCCACGCGTAAGGCGACGGCTCCTGCCGGTGCGCCCGAGGCCGCTGAGATCGCCGCTGCCGCCGAGGTGGCGGAGACGGTCGCCCCCGAGGTGGCCGAGGAGACGCCGGCCGAGGCTCCCGCGCCGCGCAAGCGCCGCCGGGCCACGCGGCAGGTGAGTGCGCCGGAGGGCGCCGAGATCGCCGCCGCCGTGGAGGAAGCGCCCGCCGTCGCCGCGCAGGTCGCCGAGGAAGCGCCTGCCGAGGCCCCCGCCGAGGCCCCCGCCCCGCGCCGGACCCGTCGCCGCGCCTCCGCGCCCGCCGGTGCCCCCACCGCGCAGGCCGAGCCCGCTCCCGACACCGAGGCCGCTCCTGCCGAGGCCGCTGAGCCCGAGGCCGCGCCGGCCGGTCGCAGCCGTCGTCGCGCCGGCCGCAAGGCCACCGCGCCTGCCGCCGCCCCGCAGGTCGCAGAGACCGACGAGGACGCCGACTCCGATGCCGTGGAGTCCGGCGAGAGCCTGCCCGAGGGCGCCGTCGCACAGATCACCTCCCGCGAGGACGAGGTCGCGGCAGCCGAGAAGGCCGCGACCCGTGGCCGTACGCGCCGCCGCGCCGTCTCGCCCGAGACCACCGCGCAGCCTGCCGCCGAAGAGGCGCCCGCGCCGCGCGAGGAGGCCGCGAAGAGCGAGGCCCCCGCGCGCACCCGCCGCGCCGCCCGGCCCGCCGTGGCCCTCTTCCAGGCCCCGGTCTTCGCCGAGCCCATGTTCCAGACCCCGGAGACGGCCGCTGCCGCTGCCGCTCTCGACCCGGACGAGGAGTCCGACGCGTCGGCCGCGGCCGACGAGGACACGCCCACCGCCGAGCCGGTCGCCGAGGCCGCCCCGGAGCCCGCGGGCCGTCGCCGCCGTCGCCGTCGCGGTGAGCCCGCCGAGCAGACCCAGGCCCCTGTCGAGGAGCCCGAGCCCGCCGCCGAGACGGAGTCCGACCAGGACGCCGAGGCCGGTGACGGTGAGGACTCCGACGAGTACGGCGACCGCCCCTCGCGCCGTCGCCGCCGTGGTGGCCGCCGCCGTCGCCGTGGCGATGCCCCGGACGCCGACGAGTCGTCGGACGAGCAGTCCGACGAGGCCGCCGAGGACGCCGAGTCCGGCGACGGTGAGGACTCCGAGGAGGAGGGCGACAACGACACCCCCTCCGGCAGTTCCAGCAGCCGTCGCCGCCGTCGCCGTCGTCGTCGCAGCGGTGAGCCGACGTCCGAGGACGAGTCCGGTACGAACGACCCGGAGCGCACGGTCGTCAAGGTCCGCGAGCCGCGTCCGGCCCGCGCCAAGAGCGACGAGCCCTCCGACGAGGTGCAGTCCATCAAGGGCTCCACGCGTCTGGAGGCGAAGAAGCAGCGGCGCCGTGAGGGCCGCGAGCAGGGCCGCCGCCGCGTCCCGATCATCACCGAGGCCGAGTTCCTCGCCCGCCGCGAGGCCGTCGAGCGCGTCATGGTCGTCCGCCAGAGCGGCGAGCGCACCCAGATCGGCGTCCTCGAGGACAACGTGCTCGTCGAGCACTACGTCAACAAGGAGCAGGCGACCTCGTACGTCGGCAACGTCTACCTGGGCAAGGTGCAGAACGTCCTGCCGTCCATGGAGGCCGCGTTCGTCGACATCGGCAAGGGCCGCAACGCCGTCCTGTACGCCGGTGAGGTCAACTTCGAGTCGCTGGGCATGGCCAACGGCCCCCGCCGTATCGAGGCCGCGCTCAAGTCCGGCCAGTCGGTGCTCGTCCAGGTGACGAAGGACCCGATCGGTCACAAGGGCGCGCGTCTGACGAGCCAGGTGTCCCTGCCCGGCCGTTACCTGGTCTACGTGCCCGAGGGCTCGATGACCGGTATCAGCCGCAAGCTGCCCGACACCGAGCGGGCCCGGCTGAAGACCATCCTCAAGAAGATCGTTCCCGAGGACGCGGGCGTCATCGTGCGCACCGCGGCCGAGGGCGCGAGCGAGGACGAGCTGCGCCGTGACGTCGAGCGGCTCCAGGCGCAGTGGGAGGACATCCAGAAGAAGTCGAAGAGCGGCGGCAGTTCGAACGCGCCGTCGCTGCTGTACGGCGAGCCGGACATGACCGTCCGGGTCGTCCGCGACATCTTCAACGAGGACTTCTCGAAGGTCATCGTCAGCGGTGACGAGGCGTGGGAGACGATCCACGGCTACGTCCAGCACGTGGCTCCCGACCTGGCCGACCGCCTTCAGCGGTGGACGAGCGAGGTCGACGTCTTCGCGACGTACCGGATCGACGAGCAGCTCATGAAGGCGCTGGACCGCAAGGTCTGGCTGCCGTCCGGTGGTTCGCTGGTGATCGACAAGACCGAGGCCATGGTCGTGATCGACGTCAACACCGGCAAGTTCACCGGTCAGGGCGGCAATCTCGAGGAGACCGTCACCAGGAACAACCTGGAGGCGGCCGAGGAGATCGTCCGTCAGCTGCGGCTGCGCGACCTGGGCGGCATCGTCGTCGTCGACTTCATCGACATGGTGCTGGAGTCCAACCGTGACCTGGTCATGCGCAGGCTGCTGGAGTGCCTGGGCCGTGACCGCACGAAGCACCAGGTCGCCGAGGTCACCTCGCTGGGCCTGGTCCAGATGACGCGTAAGCGGGTGGGCCAGGGTCTGCTGGAGTCCTTCTCCGAGACCTGTGTGCACTGCAACGGGCGCGGTGTGATCGTGCACATGGAGCAGCCGACGGCCGCCGGTGGCGGTGGCGGCAAGCGCTCCAAGAAGCGCGGCCGCGGCGGCTCGGAGCACGTCCACGAGCACGAGCTCGACGCCACGGCCGAGGCACCCGCCGAGACCGAGACCGAGAGCGAGGCGGAGGTCGCCGCGGAGACCGCTGCCCCGGCCGCGCTGCCGGAGCCGGACTTCCAGCCCGACGAGGACCTCTACAGCAGTGCTGCCGAGGCCGAGGCGGCCGCTTCGCGTGGCCGTGGCCGCAGGCGGGCGACCCGCCGTGCCTCGGCGCCGAGCGGTGCCCCGAGGTCGGCCGAGGCGCAGAGCGCGGCGGCCGAGACCGTCGTCGAGCCGGCGCCGAAGGCGGAGCCGGAGCCCCAGGCCGAGCCGGAGCCGGTCACCGCGGCGGCCCCCGTCGACGAGGCGGCCCCCGCGGGCCGTGGTCGCCGCCGGGCCACCCGCAAGGCGTCCGCGCCCGCCGGTCCTCCGCCCACCACCGACCCCACCGTCGTGGAGACGCTGGTGAAGGCGCCCGCCGAGCCCGCGCAGGAGCCGGTTGCCGAGCCCGAGGCCCCCGCGGCCGAAGAGGCCGCGCCGGTGGCTCCGCCGCGGGCGCGCCGCCGGGCGACCCGCAAGGTCAGCGCCCCGGCCGGTTCGCCGTCGGGTGCGGAGGAGGCCGCGGTCGTCGTGGTCGCCGCCGAGAACGGTGCGGAGCCGCAGACGCCGGCGGACGACGCCGAGTCCGCGGCCCCCGCCAAGAAGGCGGTCCGCAAGACGGCCAAGAAGGCCACCGCGAAGAAGACCGCCACCGCCACCAAGAAGACGGCGGCCAAGAAGACGACGGCGAAGAAGACGACCACCAAGAAGGCCGGTGCGAAGAAGACCGCCGCGGCCGAGCAGTCGCTGCCGTCG
>NZ_JBHXSL010000012.1:184351-187867 GCF_042714725.1 Streptomyces sp. NPDC058685 | reverse complement strand
CGACGGCGCGCCCGCGGAGGCTTGCGCCGTCGGGTCCGTGCAGCCGGACAGGACGGCGGACACGAGAGCGGTGGCCAGCAGCGCGTGGGCGGCCGGGCGGGGAATCGTCGTCATCCGTCTGCCGTGCGCTCACTTGCGCCAGAACTTGATGCCGCTCCACTGCACGGTGGCGGTGCCGTTGCCGCTGCTCGTGCGGTAGGCGCCGAACTTGTCGTAGTAGCTGCCGCCCGGGCTGTCGTACGTGTGCCGGCGGGAGCCGTTGATGTAGGTGCGATGGGATGTGCCCACCTGGTGAACGGTGTTGACGCGGACCTGCGTGCCGACCGTCGCACCGTCGGCGACGGTCGCGCCGCCGTGCACTGCGTACAGTCGGCCGCCGCGCTCGACTGCGAGCATGAAGTACGGGCCGGCCGACGAGCCGTCGCGGAACGTCTGCTTGAGACTGATGCGCGTCCCGCCCATGGCCGTGATGCGGAAGTACCCCTCGAACTGGTGGGTGCCGCCGTTGTACGTGGCGTACCTGCGCTCGGCGCGCTGGTCGCCGCTGGCGGTCGAGCAGGTGAGGCGGAAGGTGAGGTTGTCGACCTGGCCGCAACCCCTCTCCTGGACGGAGAAGGACGGCGAGTGCGACGTCCACCCTCCCGGCTCGACCTCCGCGGAGGCCTGGGGCGCGACGAGGATCAGTCCGCAGGTCGCTGCGGCCCCCGCCAGTAAGAGACGCTTTCCGGTCATCGTAGGCTCCTTCAACCGCCGCTCGTTCAGCATTCTGAACGATGGGTCAATAGCTGAACAACCTCAGCGATAGGAAGGTAGGTCTGTGGCGTGTCTGCGTCAAGACTCGCGGACGCCGCGGTATCAGGCGGCCGGCCGGACGTGCGCCGCCGCGCTTCCCGGTCCATCCGGAACCGCCCAGGCTGGGTGAACTCCCGGCCCGCGGCGGCAAGTCCCGTCCGCTGCGCCGGGAACCAGCCGCGCGGGCTGCCCACATGGGGAATCCGGGACGCCTGGCGCACGTAGGAGGACTCGGGCGTCAGAGCCCCCCTTCCAGCGGGCTGAACCATGGTCCGTACCAGCGGTCGGCCTGGCAGACGGCCGATCGACTCCCGCTCGGCTGGTGGCTCTCACGCCCCCGCGATCAGCCGGTCGACCGCCGCCGTGCCCGACGTGTAGCCGGGGACCATCGCCTGGGAGAGCGCGGCCGCGGGCGCCGCCGGGGGCGCGGCGGTGCGGGCCGGGGCCGGCTGGCGGGCCGGGGACAGGCCCCGGGCCGAGACCGGTTCCTGAGCGAGCGCCAGCATCGGGGCCGGGGCCTGCATCTGCATCTGGGGTTGCGGCTGGCGCTGGGGCTGCGGCTGGGGTTGCGGCTGGGGCTGGGCCTGTGAGGGAACCTGGGAGAGCATCGGCGCCATCGGCTGCGGAGGCTGCTCCGGGACCTGCACGCTGCGGCCGTAGAGGACCTGTTCCATCGCGGACATCAGGCGCGCCACATCGTGCTGCGGTCTGATCACCAGCCGCAGGAAGCGGCCGGAACTGCCCACCTTGTTGCTGCACTCGCGCACCAGCACACCGTGCTCGCCGAGCAGCCGGTCACGCAGGACGGATCCGTCCACGCCTTCCGGGAGGCGTACGTAGAGGAAGTTCCCCTGCGAGGGGTAGACGGTCAGCCCGGGCAGCTGGGACAGCCGCCACATCATCTCCTGGCGGTCCTGACGCGCCTGGGCGAGGCTCTGCGCGTACTCCTGGCGGTGTTCCCTCAGCATGAACACCACGGTCTCGGCGAAGGAGTTGAGGTTCCACTTGGGCAGAGCGGCGCGCACCCTGCCCGCGAGCGTCGGGTTCGAGACGAGATAGCCGAAGCGGACGCCGTGCAGGCCGAAGTTCTTGCCGAGGCTGCGCAGCACGATCACGTTCGTCCGCAGTACGGCCTCGGCGGCGACGCTCGGATCGGGCTCGGCGTCCGCGAATTCGAGGAACGACTCATCGACCACGACCAGATCGAGGTCCTGGAGCTCGTCGAGGAGGGCGATGACCTTCTGCTTGGGGAGATAGCCGCCGTCGGGGTTGTTGGGGTTGCAGATCACGGCGGTGCGGGAGCCGCGGGACCGGATGAACTGCACGAAGGCGGCCGGGTCCAGGCCGAATCCGTGCGCTTCCGGAAGCAGCAGCATGTCGACGCGTTTGCCCGTCTCCATCGGCTGGTCGGTCCACCGTCCGAAGGTGGGCACGGGGACGGCCAGCGACTCGCGGACCAGCAAGTGGTCGATCCAGGTGATCAGTTCGGTGGAGCCGTTGCCCATCGCCACGGTCTGCGGATTGAGACCGAGCACCTGGCACAGCTCGGCGGTGATGGTGTCGGCGCCGCTCGGGTAGTAGGTGAGGATCTCGCGCAGCCGGCTGCCGAGCATCTCGAACATCTCAGGTGTGGGGAAGTACGGGTTGCACGGGATGCAGAAGTCGGTGATCTCTCCCGCCTCCGCGCCGCCCGCCCTGTTCAGCGTGAAGTACGAAGGGCTGTGCGCCGTGGACGCGCGAAAGAGTGCCGTGACATTGCTGCCGGCCATGAAGCTGCCTCCCCTGCCTGCCTGTGGCCCTCACGATGCGCAGGGACCCTCTCCGAATACGGATCGTGGAGTGGTGATGTTCAACCCCCGAGGCGCATGGGGCACTACTGTGAAGGTGATGTTCACCCCATCGGGCCCCACCCTTCGCGAGCTGGCCGTCCAGGCTCTCTCGTCGGTCGAGCACGGCTACGACCTGCTGGCTCCCAAGTTCGACAGGACACCCTTCCGCACCCCGGACCGCGTACTGGATCCGGTGGCCCGCGCGGTGCGTGCCCTCGGTCCGTTCCGCTCGGGGCTCGACCTCTGCTGCGGCACCGGCGCGGGTGTCGGCGTGCTGCGGCAGGTGTGCGCGGAGCAGGTCACGGGCGTCGACTTCAGTGCCGGGATGCTCGCCCACGCGCGGGCGGTCCTGCCCGAACAAGGCACGCCGGAGGGCCCGTCGGTGCACTGGGTCCGCGCGGACGCCCGCGCTCTTCCCTTCGCCCCGGTCTTCGACCTGGCGGTGAGTTTCGGCGCCTTCGGGCACTTCCTGCCGCGTGAACTGCCCGCGCTGTTCACCCAGGTCCACCGGTCGCTGCGGCCCGGTGGCCGATTCGTCTTCCCGCTCCCGGCACCGGCGCGGGTGGGCTCACGCCAGTACTGGACACTGTGGGGCTTCGACGCGGTGATGCGCGTACGGAACCTGGTGTGGAAGCCGGAGTTCGTCATGTACTACCGCACCTTCCGCCTCGTCGAGGTGCAGGACGAGCTGACCCGGGCGGGGTTCACGGTGGAGTTGCTGCCGCTGGAGGAGCTGGGCCGCCTGACGGACGGCAGCCCGCGCTGCCGGCTGGTGGTGGCGACCAAGGGCGGCTGAGGCGGGCCGTGGGGCCCCGGGGGCGGGCACCCCGGGGCCCGCGGCGGCGGGCCACCCCGCGGGGGCGCGCCCCCCCGCCCGCCCGCGGCGCCCGCGGCC
>NZ_JBHXSL010000012.1:153867-184341 GCF_042714725.1 Streptomyces sp. NPDC058685 | reverse complement strand
GTTTGGGGGGGGTGTGGCGGCGGGGGGGGGGGGGGGGCGGGGGGGGGGGGGGCGGCGGGGGGGGGGGGGGGGGGGGGGCCCCCCGGGGGGGGGGGGGGGGGCCGGCCCCCCGGGCGCCCCCCCCCCGGCCCCCACGGCTCGTCGTCACAGCGCGGTCAGGCGCTCCAGCGGGAACGGCGGCTGCGCCAGCGGCCGGACCGCGAGGCGGGTCAGCGGCAGGGCGTTGTCGTCGCCCGCCGTCCGGTTGGCGTGGAGCACGCCGCAGTGGGTACAGCGGTGGACCAGAACCCATTCGCCGTCACCGCGTACGGAGATGGCGAGGGGTTCCATCCGGGCGCCGCAGTCGGCCGCCCGGTCGCCCGGGGTGTCGTCGAGGTGACGGCTCCACAGACAGTTCGGACAGTGATTGCGGTGGCCGGTGCCGGCAGCGGTCATCGGAACGTCGAGACCGCACTGAAGACAGCGGAATGACTCGGCGCGCGCCTCGGTGCGGGCGCGCCGGGAGGTGTTGCGTGACATCGTGGACACGACTCCTGGGGTGATGCGTGGGACAGGGCGACAGCGGTCGATGTCGTCTCGCATCCGGGGAGTTCACACCACGGAGGTGGGAGGCCTTCCCCGATCGCGAGAACGCTTCCACCGGGCCCTGGGCATACACGCACCACCTCTGAGTCGTCGAGTCGTCCCCCTGATGAGACCGTGCCGTGCGGGCGTTCGGCAACCGAATTCCCGGCGGCGGGCGGCCGTGGCGTTCCCTCCGGCGGGCCGCCGTGTCCCCCGTGATCTGCCGGAGCGGCGACTCGCGCATGAGACAGCGTGCCCAGCGGGGCAGCGCCGCGATCGGGCGACCGGCCGATGGGTCAGGCGACCGAGCCGATGCGACCCGCCGTGCGGTCCGTGCCGTCGTGGTGGATCGGCGTGTGGGCACCGGTCAGCGAGACGCCGCTGCCGCCGCGGCGGTGGGCGACGATCTCCGCGGCGATCGACAGGGCCGTCTCCTCCGGGGTACGGGCGCCGAGGTCCAGTCCGATCGGGCTGCGCAGCCGGGCCAGTTCGAGTTCGCTGACGCCCACCTCGCGCAGGCGTCTGTTGCGGTCCTGGTGGGTGCGGCGGGAGCCCATCGCGCCGATGTAGGCGACCGGGAGGGTGAGGGCGAGTTCGAGGAGCGGCACGTCGAACTTGGCGTCGTGGGTCAGGACGCACAGGACCGTACGGGAGTCGACCTCCGTCGATTCCAGGTAGCGGTGCGGCCAGTCGACGACGATCTCGTCCGCCTCCGGGAAGCGGGTCCGGGTCGCGAAGACGGGCCGCGCGTCGCAGACGGTCACGTGGTAGCCGAGGAACTTGCCCATCCGTACGAGCGCCGAGGCGAAGTCGATCGCACCGAAAACGATCATGCGCGGGGCGGGGACGCTCGACTCGACGAGCAGCGTCAGCGGACGGCCGCAGCGGCTGCCGTCCGCGCCGATGGTGACCGTGCCGGTGCGGCCGGCGTCCAGCAGCGCGCCCGCCTCCGCCGCGGCCGTTCGGTCCAGTTCGGGGTGGCCGCCGAGGCTGCCCTCGCGGGAGCCGTCGGGGCGTACGAGCAGCGCGCGGCCGAGCAGGTCGGCCGGGCCCTCGGTGATCCTGGCGAGGGCGGCCGCCTCACCCGACGCGGCCGCCGCGAGCGCCGCGGGGATGACGGCGCCGCGTACCGGGGTGACGAGGATGTCGATGACCCCGCCGCAGGTCAAACCCACGGCGAAGGCATCGTCGTCGCTGTAGCCGAAGCGTTCGAGGACGCTTTCGCCGTCCTCCAGCGCCTGCCGGCACAGGTCGTACACCGCGCCCTCCACACACCCGCCGGAGACCGACCCGATCGCCGTGCCCTCGCTGTCGACGGCGAGTGCGGCTCCCGGCTGCCGGGGCGCACTGCCGCCGACCGCGACCACGGTGGCGACGGCGAACGTACGGCCCTGCTCGACCCACCGGTTGAGCTCGTCGGCGATGTCCAGCATGTCGGTCTCCTCGAAGTGTGTGGCGGGCGGCGGGAGTTACTTCACTCCGAGCCAGCCCTCGATCGGGTGAAGGGCGAAGTAGGCAAGGAAGACGACCGACAGCACCCACATCAGCCAGCCGATGTCGCGGGCCCGGCCCTGGACGGCCTTGATGAGGACGTGGGCGATGACGCCGGCCGCAATGCCCGCGGTGATCGAGTAGGTGAAGGGCATCAGAACGGTGGTCAGGAAGACCGGGATGGCGGTGGCCTGGTCGTTCCAGTCGATGTGCTTGGCGTTCGTGAGCATCATCGATCCGATGACGACGAGCGCGGCGGCGGCGACCTGGGTCGGGATCAGCTGGGCGAGCGGGGTGAAGAAGAGGCAGAGCGTGAAGGCGAGGCCGGTGATGACGCTGGCGAAGCCGGTGCGCGCACCGTCACCGACACCGGCGGTGGACTCGACGAACACGGTCTGGCCGGAGGCGCCGGCGAGGCCGCCGATCGCGCCGCCCGCGCCGTCGATGGCCAGGGCCTTGTTGAGGCCCGGCATCTTGCCCTTGTCGTCGGCGAGGTTCGCCTGCTGGCCGATGCCGATGATGGTGCCCATCGCGTCGAAGAAGCCGGCGAGCACGAGGGTGAAGACGATGACGCCGACCGTGATGCCGCCGACGCTGCCGATGCCGTCGAACGAGACCTGGCCGAAGAGGCCGAAGTCGGGGGTGCTCACGATGGAGCCGCTGAGCTCGGGGGCGTTCAGGCCGCCCCATGCCTGCTTGTCGAGTCCGGCGAACTGGTGGACGACGGCGGCGAAGACGGTGCCGCCGATGATGCCGATGAGGATCGCGCCGGGCACCTTGCGCACCTGGAGCAGGAAGATCAGCAGGACCGTGACGGCGAAGCAGAGGACCGGCCAGCCGGTGAGCATGTCGCTGGTGCCGAGCTGGATGGGCTTGGCGCCGGCGATGCCTCCGTCTCCGGGCATCGAGGTGACGAAGCCCGCCTGGACGAGGCCGATGAGGCAGACGAACAGGCCGATGCCCATGGTGATGGCGTGCTTGAGCGCCAAGGGGATCGCGTTCATGATCAGTTCACGCAGGCCGGTGACGACCAGCAGGACGATCACGAGGCCGTAGATGACGCACATGGCCATCGCGTTGCCCCAGGTCATCTCCGGGGCGACCTGGAAGGCCATGACGGCGGAGACGCTGAGTCCCGCCGCGAGGGCCAGCGGCACGTTGCCGATGAAGCCCATCACGATGGTGGTGGCGGCCGCGGCGAAGACGGTGGCGGTGGTGAGCTGGTCGCCGTCGAGCCGGTGACCGGTCGCGTCGGGCACCGAGAGGATCACCGGGTTGAGAAGGATGATGTACGCCATCGCCATGAAGGTGGTGATGCCGCCGCGCACCTCCCGGCCGACGGTCGATCCTCGCCGGGATATGTGGAAGTAACGGTCGAGCCAAGAGCGTCCGGCGGGCTGGCGACTACCGACGCCGGCGTCCTCCGATGTCTTCGGCTCAAGGGACTGCTGGGTCATGATGCCTACTCCCAAGGTTCACAGGGGCACCCGCATGGAGACGGAGATTGCGGGATTTGGGATGACTGTGTGGGCTGCACGACCCGGGGGACGGCCCGAGACGAACGGTGGGGGAACGGCCGCGAGCGGTGCGGTGCTCCGGTGCTCCGGGCGGTACGCCGTGGAAGTGTGACGTTCCCTGGACGTACCGCCCGGAGGGCTTCTCTCAGGTGCCGGTGAGGTGCTCGGGACGTACCGGCGTCCTGTTGAGTTCGAGACCCGTCGCGTTCCGGATCGCCGCGAGGACGGCCGGGGTGGACGACAGGGTCGGGGCCTCGCCGATGCCACGGAGGCCGTACGGCGCGTGGTCGTCGGCGAGCTCGAGCACATCGACGGGGATGGTCGGGGTGTCGAGGATGGTGGGGATCAGATAGTCCGTGAAGGAGGGGTTGCGCACCTTCGCGGTCTTCGGATCGACGATGATCTCCTCCATGACCGCCACGCCCAGGCCCTGGGTGGTTCCACCCTGGATCTGGCCGACGACGGACAGCGGGTTGAGCGCCTTGCCGACGTCCTGGGCGACCGCGAGTTCGACGACCTTGACGAGCCCGAGCTCGGTGTCGACCTCGACGACCGCGCGGTGCGCGGCGAAGGAGTACTGGACGTGGCCGTTGCCCTGGCCGGTGCGCAGGTCGAAGGCCTCGGTGGGCCGGTGGCGCCATTCGAGCTCCAGGTCGACCGCCTCGTTCTCGAGGACGTCCACCAGATCGGCAAGGACCTCGCCGCCGTCGGTGACGACCTTGCCGCCTTCGAGCAGCAGCTCGGCGGTGGCCCAGGCGGGGTGGTAGGAGCCGAACTTGCGGCGGCCGATCTCGAGGACCTTCTCGCGCACGTTCTCGCAGGTGTTCTTGACCGCGCCGCCGGTGACGTACGTCTGGCGGGACGCGGATGTCGATCCGGCGGAGCCGACCTGGGTGTCGGCCGGCTGGATGGTCACCTGGGTGACGCCGAGCTCGGTGCGGGCGATCTGCGCGTGGACGGTGACACCGCCCTGGCCGACCTCCGCCATGGCGGTGTGCACGGTCGCGACGGGCACGCCGCCCACGACCTCCATGCGCACGCGGGCGGTGGAGTAGTCGTCGAAGCCCTCGGAGAAGCCGACGTTCTTGATGCCGACCGCGTAGCCGACGCCGCGGACGACGCCTTCGCCGTGGGTGGTGTTGGACAGACCGCCGGGCAGCGCGCGGACGTCCGCCTGCTCACCGGCCGCGAGCCACTGCTGCTCGGGCGGGAGCGGCCTGGCCTTGACGCGGCGCAGCAGCTCGGCGACCGGGGCCGGCGAGTCGACCGGCTGGCCGGTCGGCAGGAGGGTGCCCTGCTCCATGGCGTTGAGCTGCCGGAACTCCACCGGGTCCATGTCCAGTTTCGCGGCGAGCTTGTCCATCTGCGCCTCGTAGGCGAAGCACGCCTGGACCGCGCCGAAGCCGCGCATCGCGCCGCAGGGCGGGTTGTTGGAGTAGAGGGCGATGGCCTCGATGTCGACGTCCTCGATGACGTAGGGGCCGACGGAGAGGGAGGAGGCGTTGCCGACGACCGCCGGGGAGGCGGACGCGTAGGCGCCGCCGTCCAGGACGATCTTGCACTTCATGTGCGTGAGCTTGCCGTCCTTGGTGGCGCCGTGCTCGTAGTAGAGCTTCGCCGGGTGCCGGTGGACGTGTCCGAAGAAGGACTCGAACCGGTTGTAGACGATCTTGACGGGCTTGCCGGTGCGCAGCGCCAGCAGGCAGGCGTGGATCTGCATCGACAGGTCCTCGCGGCCGCCGAACGCGCCGCCGACGCCGGAGAGCGTCATCCGCACCTTCTCCTCGGGCAGGCCGAGTACGGGTGCGATCTGGCGCAGGTCGGAGTGCAGCCACTGGGTCGCGACATACAGCTCGACGCCGCCGTCCTCGGACGGGACCGCGAGGCCGGACTCGGGGCCGAGGAAGGCCTGGTCCTGCATGCCGAAGGTGTACTCGCCCTTGACGATCACATCGGCGCGCCGCGCGGCCGCGTCGGCGTCGCCGCGCACGATGGGCTGCCGGTGCACGATGTTCGGGTGCGGCACATGGCCGATGTGGTGGTCGTCGCGGTTCTCGTGGACCAGGATCGCGTCCGGAGCGGTCGCCGACGCCTCGTCGGTGATGAGCGGCAGCTCGGCGTAGTCGATCTTGATCTTGGCGGCCGCGCGGCGCGCGGTCTCCGGGTGGTCGGCGGCGACGATGGCCACCGGCTCGCCGTGGTGGCGGACCTTGCCGTGGGCGAGCACCGGGGTGTCCTGGATCTCCAGGCCGTAGTTCTTCACCTCGGTGGGCAGGTCGTCGTGGGTCAGCACGGCGTAGACGCCGGACATCGCGAGCGCCTCGGAGACGTCGATCGACCGGATCTCGGCGTGCGCCACGGTGGAGCGCAGGGTGTGGCCCCAGAGCATGTCCTCGTGCCACATGTCGGAGGAGTACGCGAACTCCCCGGTGACCTTGAGGGTGCCGTCGGGGCGGAGCGTCGACTCGCCGATGCCGCCCTTGGTCTTGGAGCCCTGGGTGATGTTCGTGGGGGTACCAGTCGTGGCCATGGCTGTCAGACCGCCTCTTCCTGGCGGGCCGCAGCGAGGCGTACCGCGTCGAGGATCTTCTCGTAGCCGGTGCAGCGGCAGAGGTTGCCGGAGAGCGCCTCGCGGATGTCCGCGTCGGACGGCTCGGCGTTGCGCTCCAGCAGTTCGTCGGCCGCGACCAGCAGTCCGGGGGTGCAGAAACCGCACTGGACGGCGCCGGCGTCGATGAACGCCTGCTGGATGGGCGAGAGCTCGGAGCCCTCGCCGGTCTGCGAGTCGGTGCCCTGTGCGTTCCACTGACGGGCGTCCTGGAGGGTCGTCCCGCAGGCGCCGGTCGCGCAGCCGCCGGCGGAGCGCTGCTGGGCGAAGTCGGCCAGGCCCTCGACCGTCACGACCTCGCGTCCCTCGACCTGGCCGGCGGCGACGAGACAGGAGCACACCGGCACACCGTCGAGGCGGACCGTGCAGGAGCCGCACTCGCCCTGCTCACAGGCGTTCTTGGAGCCGGGCAGACCCATGCGCTCGCGCAGGACGTAGAGAAGGCTCTCGCCCTCCCACACATCGTCGGCCTCCTGCTTGCGGCCGTTGACCGTGAAGTTCACGCGCATTATGCGACTCCCTCAGTGCTGCGGCCGTTGCCGCGGTACGACTCCCAGGTCCAGCCGAGCGTGCGGCGGGCCATGATCCCGACGGCGTGACGGCGGTAGTTCGCGGTGCCGCGAACGTCGTCGATCGGGTTGCAGGCGCCGGAGGCGAGCTGGGCGAACTGCTTGGCGACGGACGGGGTGATGATCTTCTTGCTGTCCCAGAAGCCGCCCTCTTCGAGCGCGGCGTTGAGGAACTCCTCGGCCGCCGTCGCCCGGACCGGGGTGGGAGCGGCCGAACCGATGCCGGTGCGGACCGTGCGGGTCTCGGGGTGCAGCGCCAGACCGAACGCGCAGACCGCGATCACCATCGCGTTGCGGGTGCCGACCTTGGAGTACTGCTGCGGCCCGTCGGCCTTCTTGATGTGCACGGCGCGGATCAGCTCGTCCGCGGCCATCGCGTTGCGCTTCACGCCCGTGTAGAAGGCGTCGATGGGGATCAGGCGGCTGCCGCGCACCGACTCCACCTCGACCTCGGCGCCCGCGGCGAGCAGCGCCGGGTGGGCGTCGCCGGCCGGGGATGCGGTGCCGAGGTTGCCGCCGACGCCGCCGCGGTTGCGGATCTGCGGGGAGGCCACGGTGTGCGAGGCGAGGGCCAGTCCCGGCAGCTCGGAGCGCAGCTGCTCCATGATCTGCGTGTACGGGACGGAGGCGCCCAGGCGGACGTTCTCCTCGCCCACCTCCCACTCGCACAGCTCACCGATGCGGTTCAGGTCCAGGAGGTACTCGGGCCGGCGGTGGTCGAAGTTGATCTCGACCATCACATCGGTGCCACCCGCGATGGGTACAGCGGTGGGGTGCTCTGCCTTGGCGGCGAGCGCCTCCTCCCAGCTGGCGGGGCGAAGGAAGTCCATGAGTGGCTCTCTTCTGAATCGAAGTCGTTCGTCTCAGCGGGCCCGGGACGGTCGGCCCTCGACTGGTTATTCACGTGCTGTTAACGCGGTGTGGCCTTAGTACACAAGGGCGTGCTCCGGTCGGTGCAGTCACCGAAACCATGAAGGAGTTGGCTGGTCGCCCGTCCCGTCTTGTAGATTCGAACGAAAGGTGGGGCTCGGTAACCCCGCTGTTTTCCCCTGGAAACCGTGGCCACGGGCCACCGGCAACAACGAGACAGATCGGCGGCGACGAGATGCGGCTGCGCGCACTCCTGGAGAACGACGCGCTGGGGCTGCGGCTGCTCGGCGGCGAGGACGAACTCGACCGCGGGGTACGTGGCGTGATGACGACGGACCTCAAGGACCCGAGCCGCTATCTCTCGGGCGGCGAGCTGGTGCTGACCGGGCTGGCGTGGCGGCATTCCGCGGAGGACTCGGAGCCGTTCGTACGGATCCTCGCGGGCGCGGGGGTCGCGGGGCTGGCGGCGGGCGAGGCCGAGATGGGCGACATCCCGGACGATCTGGCGGCGGCGTGTTCGCGCCATCGCCTCCCCCTGTTTGCAGTCAACGAATCCGTTGCATTCGCAACTATCACGGAGTATGTCGTCCGCCAGGTCTCCGGCGAACGGGCCGGCGACCTCGCCGCCGTCGTCGACAGGCACAGAAGGCTGATGACCTCCGGCCCGGCCGGTGGCGGACCCGAGGTCGTGCTCGATCTGCTCGGCTCCGACCTGGACCTTCATGCCTGGGTCCTCTCCCCCACCGGCCGCCAGATCGCCGGCGCGGGCGACGAACTCCCCGCCTCGGTGAGCGCCACCCTTGCGGGTGAACATCTGGCCGCGACCCGTACGGGACGCCGAGGGCCGCACCGGGCCACGCTCGACGGCACGACGTACTCGCTCTTCCCGATCCGGAACACCGGCCGCGGAGCAGCGCCGGCGTCCCGGGACGTGCGGGAGAGCGTCCTGTCCGACTGGCTGCTGGCCGTGGAGGCCGACGCGGGCGATTGGCCCGCCGCCCGGCTGGACCTGTTGCAGGGCGTGACCCAGCTGATCGCCGTCGAGCGGGACCGCCGCGAGGCGGCCCGTACGGTACGGCGACGGCTCGCCCAGGAGGTCCTCGAACTGGTCCAGACGGGCGCCGCGCCCGCCGAGATCGCGGCGCGTCTGCGGGTGGCCGCGCCCGTGCTGCTGCCCGGCCTCGGCACCGCGCCGCACTGGCAGGTCGTGGTGGCCCGGGTGGAGTGGGACCAGGAGTCCACGGGCCAGCCGGGTTCGGCGGCCACGGCGATCGAGGCCGGCCCGGTCGCCCAGTCCCTGCTGGAGGAGATCCTGGTCGACCCCGCGGCGCCGGGACCCGACTCCTCGGACCGGATCGCGGTGGCCCACACGGGTGACGAGGCGATCGCCCTGGTACCGCTGCCCGCGGTGCCGGCGGACCCCGACACGGAGGACGCCAAGGCCACCGACGAGGGCCTGCACGCGGACGCGCTGCTGTCCGCCGTACGCGACCCGCTGTCGGCCGGGCTCGCGGACGACGGGCGCCTGACGCTGGGTGTGAGCGCGGCGGTGAGCTCGGCGGAGGGCCTGCGCGGCGCCCTGGAGGAGGCCCGGCACGCCCGCAGGGTGGCGGCGGCGCGCCCCGGCCGGGTGTGCGCGGCCGGTCACCACGAGCTGGCGTCGCACGTTCTGCTGCTGCCGTTCGTCCCGGACGACGTACGGCGCGCGTTCACGGCCCGGCTGCTGGACCCGCTGCGGGACTACGACCGTCGCCACCGCGCGGAGCTGATCCCGACGCTGGAGGCGTTCCTCGACTGCGACGGTTCCTGGACCCGCTGCGCAACCCGCCTCCATCTGCACGTGAACACACTGCGATACCGGGTGGGCCGCATCGAACAACTGACGGGCCGGGATCTGTCGCGCCTGGAGGACAAGCTGGACTTCTTCCTGGCCCTGCGGATGAGCTGACGGGCGGCGCTCCGGGGGTGGGTGAAAGGGGCGTCGGGCGCGGGGAGTCGCCGCCGCCCGTGCGGCGCGGGCGTTCACGCCCGACGGCGCGGCCGGGCTCCCGCCCGGAGGGCCAGGCCGTTCCCCGCGCCCGATCCAGGACCCGGCCCGCCGACCCGGGCGCGCAGCCGGGCTCCCGGCGCCGTGACCCGCTCCCGGTCCTCCCGGTCGCCCCGGAGCGGCTTCAGGGTTGATCGCGCCGGACGACTGGACGGCCCGGCTGCCGCAGCGGGCACGGCCGGGACCGGCTGCGGCAGTCGGGCACGGCCGTCGCCTCGCTGGGGCAGTCGGGCACGGCGTCACCTCGCTGCGGCAGTCGGGAACGGTCGGGACCCGCTGCGGCAGCCGGGCACAGTCGGGACCCGCTGCGGCAGTCGGGCACGGCCGGACAGGCCCGCCGACACGGCCGGCCACTACCCGCTCGGCGCGTGGCCGCACTTCCCGCTCGCGTACTGCCCGGCGCAGCCGACCGACAACGAACTCGCCCCGCCTCGCCGCCGGATCGCGCCCGCTCGATCCCCGCCGCATGCCGGCGTCCGTAGCCGACGGCCCCTCAGAACGGGGCGCGGCCGTCACCCCCGCGTCGCGTCGGCGGCTTCACTCGTGGCGGTCATGGAAAGATCCAGCCGGTTGACGCCTCGGCGGCCGCCCCCCGCAGCCACGACGCCCGCCCCGCTCCGGGCGATCACTCCCCCACGACCGCGCATATCACGATCCCACCGCCCGCTGAGCGATTGTGAATTCATTCACCTAGCCTCTTGGCCCGGCGTGCACATCCATGCTGAGATGCGACTTACTCAACAGCTCAATGGCGTGCTCGGGGAGGGCATAGTGGCGCATACCGCCATGTCTGGTTACGGAACCACTGCGGGTGACGATCCTCTCCAGACCGCGGTATGGCGGCTGCGTTCGCGCGGCTGTTGGACCGACGCGGCTGCTCTCCTCGCCCCACGGGCCGCGGACCCCGCGGCCGCGCTCGAACGTGCCGGACTGCTCGTCGAGCGCTGCCTGTTCACCGCTGACGGCTGGGCCGAGGCCGAGGACGCGCTGCGGACCGCGGAGGCCGTCGCCCGGGACGACGAGGAGCGCGGTGGGGCCGCCTCCGAACGCGGCAGGCTGGCCTACGCGGCCACCCGGCTCGGGGTGCGCGACCGTGCGGACGAGGCCCGTTCCGCGCTCGGCCGCGCGGCTGCCCTGCTCGCGCCCACCTCGCCGGGACGACCGCTGCTCGACTTCCGCCGGGGGCTCGTCGCCGAGCACATCGCCGACTCACCCCAGGCCGCACGCGCCGCGTACCGCCGCGCGCACGACGGCGCCACCGCGCAGGGCGACACCCTGCTGCTCTCGTTCACCTGGCACCACCAGGCCGGACTTGCCCTGCGGGAGGGCGAGTTGGCCGAGGCACGGCACGGCTTCGCGGAGTCGCTGCGGATCCGCGAGGAACTCGGGTATCTGATCGGTACGGCCCCGACGCTGGCCGCGCTCGCCGACTGCGAGCCGGAACCCGAGGCCTCCCGGCTCCGGGCGGAGGCGGGACGGCTGTTCCGGCTGCTGGGCGGTGTGCCGGTGTGGCTGGAGAGTCAACTGGCCGCCGACATCCCCCCGCAGGCGTCCCCGGCCCAGCCGGAGCCCGCCGCATGAGCGGGCAGTCCGCCCGGTGAGAACGCGCCGCAGGGAAGGGGACGTCCCGGAGCCGCGGTCCCGGTGGGACGAGATCACGACCGGCCTGTGGATGGGTGGCCATGTCTGGGCCGACGGGGACCGCGACCACCAGGACGTGGTCGTGGAAAGCGAGTTCGACCTCGTGATCAGCCTCTACACGCGCGAGGGCCACGGCCCGGCCCCCGGTGTGGAGCACCGGGTCGTGCCGATCCCGGACGACTGGCTCACCGCGGAGGAGATCGACCGTGTACGCCGGGTCGCGGAGGTGGCGGCCGACGCGGTCCGCGGCCGGCGCCGTGTGCTGGTGCGCTGCTACTCGGGTTACAACCGTTCGGGGCTGGTGGCCGCGCAGACGCTGATCGAGCTGGGCCACGACGCACCCGGGGCGATCGACCGGGTCAGACTGCGGCGCTCACCGTGGGCGCTGCACAACCGGGCCTTCGAGGAGTACCTGCTGACGGGTCTCGACGTGGCGTCGCTGCTGACCGGGCTGGAACCACCGGCCCCCTGACGCGCGAACCACCGAGCCGCGGACCGTCACGAGAACCAGGACAGCGCACGACCGGGGTTCATGACCACCAGGGCGACCCCGACCGCGACCACCACCCAGACCAGTCCCCAGGCTCTGCTGCGCGGCTTGTGCACCTGATCCCGCGAGGCCCAGGCCCGCCAGGCATCGGGCTCCGCCCTGCGGCGCCTGCCGAGACCCTGCCGCGCCGCCTCCTCGTCGACCCGGCGCAGCCGCTCGGCCACGATCCGGGCCCTCGCCGAAGGCTCCTTGGGCGCTCTCAGCCGCGCGGGGCCCTCGCTCTCCCGCTGGAACCGCTCCCATGCGTCGTCGGGTATCGACGAAGCAGTCGAGTCTCCCAACTCGCTCGACTCATTCGATTCCGACGGCTCCGACGACTCCGCGGTCATGGATGAACCCCCCGTTGCTGAGGACGTGACCGCGCACGAGCGGTACCGCTCATCACTTTAGTCCCCACCGCCCCGGCAGCACCGGGGGTCGCGACGGCATCCCGGTCACATCCGACCTGACGTCTCGTCAGCCGTCCGCACCCGTGAAGTGCTCCCGCACCAGTGACCGCACCACGTTCAGGTCCTGGGCGATCAGGGCCTCCAGAAGGGCCATGTGTTCCGCCGCGTCCGCGACCAGATCGGCCCGGCGGCTGACCAGGGAGGTCGACAGCGGCCACTGGGAGCGGCGGTGGAGATCCTCGGCGACCTGGACCAGTTGGTGATTGCCCGACAGGGACAGGACGGCACGGTGGAAGGCACGGTCGGTGTCCGCGTAGGCCGCACGGTCGCCGACGGCCGCAGCCGCCGCGGTGGCGTCCGCGAGCGGGCGCAGCTCGGACCAGCGCGCGGCGGGCACCGTACGGGCCAGCCGCAGCATGACGGGAATCTCGATCAGGGCGCGGACCTCGGCCAGTTCGGCGAGTTCGCGCGGGGTGCGGACGATGACGCGGAACCCGCGGTTGGGCACGACCTCGACGGCGCCCTCGACCGCCAGCTGCTGCATCGCCTCCCGGACCGGGGTGGCCGAGACGCCGAACCGTTCGCCGAGCGACGGTGCGGAGTACACGGTGCCGGGCACCAGTTCGCCGTCGACGAGCGCGGTGCGCAGGGCGTCGAGGATCTGTCCGCGGACGGAGTGACGCCGGACGGTGTGCGGAGCCGGCGGCTCGCTGTGGGTGTGCTCGCCGCGCGCCTGCTCCGGGACCCGGGGCGAGGCGTACGACGCGGGCCGGTCCTCCGGGCCCTGTTGGCCGGGGATGCGCACCGAGGCGTGGGGCTGCGAGGTCGCGGCGTCGCGCGCTCGGGCCTGCTCCACTCGGGTCCTCCTCCGCCTGGGGCCGGGACCGGCCTGCGATGACGGGGCCCCTGGTGCACGATAGGCGGACCGGCCTCCAGTTCAAACATCGATCACATCGGGTAAGGTAAGGCTAACCTGCTAACGATCGTGATTCGGTGGTCCCCGGCATGGCCGTTCCCGCACTTCTGCCCGCCCTGATCTCGCCCGTCGAGGACGCGTACACGCGCCTCTCCGAGGTCTTCTCCGGATTGCGCGTGCGCGTGCTGAAGGACGGCGAGCAGTCGCCCGTCGGCGGCGGCTGGGTCGGCGCGAGTGATCTCGCACACGGTGGGCCCGCCCTCGACGCCTTTCTGGCCTGGGACAACGCGCAGGTTTTGCGCGACTACGGACAGCAGGCACGGCCCGACGTGATCGCCAGCTTCGGCCTCCACCGCTACGCCTGGCCCGCCTGCCTGCTGATCACCGTCCCCTGGTTCCTGCACCGCCGGGTTCCCCGGGTGCCGCCCGAGCACGTGGCCTTCCAGCGGGTGCTGGGGCACATGACGGTCCGGGTGAGCGAGTTCGCCTGTCTGCCGGGCGATCCTGCGGCCGCACTGCCCGGCGCCCGGGTCGTGGCGGACGAGGAGGCCCTGCGCGACGAGGTGCGCGCCGCCGTCGCCGAGCACCTCGGGCCGGTCCTGGACGGCTTCGGGCCGCGGATGCGGCGCGGGAAGCGGGCCCTGTGGGGCATGGTGACCGACGAGGTCGTCGAGAGCCTCTGGTACATCGCGGGCCTGTTCGGCGAGGAACAGCGCGCCATGACGGAACTGGACCTGCTGCTGCCGGGCACCACCAAGCCGTACGTCGGCACCCCCGGCTTCCGGGTGCTCACCGGACCCGCGGGTGAGGAACTGCCGACCCGGGACCGGGCGAGCTGCTGCCTGTTCTACACGCTGCGCCCGGAGGACACGTGCGGGACCTGTCCGCGCACCTGCGACGCCGACCGGATCACCCGACTGCTGGCCGACGCCTGACCCCGGCCCGGCCACGCCACCCGTGCGGGTGGACTAAATCGAACCCAACTCACGCTTCCCATACGGCCGTTCGAGCAATTCGCACCTATCTGTGCGCCGTGTGGCCCCGTTGGCGTTCTCTTGCCCCGAAACCCTCTGCCGTCGCGAGGACTTCGGCCACTATGGCGGCCGAAACGCCCTACCGCGATGCAGATGCAAGGGACACCGCACATGAGACTGACCGACATATCGCTGAACTGGCTGCTTCCCGCCGGAGTGATGCTGGTGGGAGTCCTGGTCGCGGTGGCGGTCGTCGCGCGCGGCAAGCGGGCCGCCGGGCAGGCTGCGGCCGAGGACTCCTGGGAACGCAGCGAGGAACGCCGGCGGCGCAAGGAAGCCGTGTACGGCACCGCCTCCTACGTATTGCTGTTCTGCTGCGCCGCGGTGGCCGCCGCCCTGTCCTTCCACGGACTGGTCGGCTTCGGCCAGCAGAATCTGAACCTGTCCGGGGGCTGGGAGTACCTCGTCCCCTTCGGCCTCGACGGCGCGGCCATGTTCTGCTCCGTCCTCGCCGTGCGCGAGGCCAGTCACGGTGACGCGGCCCTGGGGTCGCGGCTGCTGGTGTGGACCTTCGCGGGCGCGGCGGCCTGGTTCAACTGGGTCCACGCACCACGGGGTCTGGGCCATGCAGGCGCACCGCAGTTCTTCGCCGGCATGTCCCTCTCGGCCGCGGTCCTGTTCGACCGCGCGCTGAAGCAGACCCGCCGGGCGGCGCTGCGCGAACAGGGCCTGGTGCCCCGTCCGCTGCCGCAGATCCGGATCGTCCGCTGGCTGCGCGCGCCCCGGGAGACCTTCGGCGCCTGGTCGCTGATGCTGCTGGAAGGCGTACGCACGCTGGACGAGGCGGTGGAGGAGGTACGCGAGGACCGGCGCGAGAAGGAGCAGAACCGTCTCCGCCGGCGGGACCGGGAAAAGCTGGAGCGGGCGCGCATCAGGGCGTTCAACCGGCAGCACCGGGCCTGGGGCCGCAGTCGCACCGGCCGCGAGCCGGAGCTGGCCGCCCTCGGAGCGGCGGGCGGACCCGCGCTCGGTGCCGGCTCGGCCTCCGCACCGGCCGTCACCGGCGGATCGGGGTCCGTCGCGGAGCCTGCCATAACGGAGCCGGGACAGCTGCCGCTGCGTTCCCGGCCCTCCCTCCAGGCCGTCCGCTCGGACGGCGCTGAGCCCCGCACCGTCGACCTCACCGCCGAGGACGACACCCAGGCGCTGCCGCGTCTGGACTCGCTGGAGCGCAAACTCAAGGATCTGGAGCAGCAGTTCGGCTGAGTGGCGCACGTACGGAAGGCCGGCCCGAACGCTCAGGCCGGCCTTTCGTGCAGCTCGAACCAGACCACTTTGCCCATGCTGTGCGTCCGGACGCCCCAAGCGTCCGCGAGGCTCTGCACCAGCATCAAGCCCCGTCCGTGCGTACCGAGATGGACTTCGGGGAGGCTCGGCATGGGCAGCCCCGCCATGAAGTCACGCACCTCCACGCGGAGGGTGGTGGACGCCACGGTCGCGGTCACCACGGCGCCCTGGTCCGTGTGGATCAGCGCATTGGTCACCAGTTCGCTCGTCAGCAGTTCCGCGACATGCGCTCGGTCGGACCCGTGCCAGTGGTGCAGCAACTCTCTCAGTACCTGCCGGACTTCGGGTACGGCTCTGAGGTCGGCGCAGCCTAATCGCCGTCGCAGCCGGCCCGTCGCCTCCTCCGCCCCGGGTTCGCCGCCGCGCCCACCGGCTCCAGCTCCTCCCTGACGCCCACTCATCATCCCCACCCGCACGTCGGAACAGCCCCTTACTCCGGAACGACCTCGAAAGCGTTCACGGAAAGCATTGCCCCGACCACGGCGCGCCACTCATCGGGCGGGGTCAAGCACTCCCAGGAGACGGACTTTGGGCACAGAAGTGGGAGCCGGGGTACGCCCATTGCCGCAGTCGGCGCGCGGCCGGAACGACGGCGGCCCCTTACGGCGGCGGTCACTGCGACGATCACCCGCGGGCCGAACTGCCGTGCCACGGTGAGCCGTCGTGGGTTCATGCCTCGTGGTGAGGGGAGTCCAGCGCGGCCAGTTCGTCGTCGGACAGCTTCAGCGATCCGGCGGCCACGTTCTGGGTGAGGTGGTCGGGGTTGCCGGTGCCGGGGATGGCCAGCACATGGGGGCCGCGGTGCAGCGTCCACGCCAGCCGGATCTGCGCCGTGCTCACTCCGTGGGCACGGGCGATGGCCTTCACCCGGGTGTCGTCGCTCGTGGTCGCGCCGGCCTCGCGGCCCGTACCGGCGATCGAGTAGAACGGCACGAAGGCGATGCCCTGTTCACCACAGCCGCGCAGGAGTGCTTCCTGTTCCGGCGACGCGCCGATGCCGTACATGTTCTGGATGCAGACCACGGGTGCGATGGCCTGGGCCTCGGCGAGGTGATGGGGTCGGATGTTGGACAGGCCCAGGTGTCGGATGAGCCCCGCGTCGCGCAGTTCGGCCAGAGCGCCGAAACGTTCGGCGATCGAATCGGTCCCCACGATGCGCAGGTTCACCACGTCCAGGTGATCGCGGCCGAGCTGGCGCAGATTCTCCTCGACCTGTCCGCGAAGCTGCTGCGGGGTGGCATGGGGCAGCCATGTGCCCGACGGGCCCCGGCCCGGCCCGACCTTGGTGACGATGACGAGATCGTCGCTGTAGGGGGCCAGCGCGCGGTTGATCAGTTCGTTGGCGGAGCGCAGCGCCGAGAAGTAGAAGGCGGCGGTGTCGATGTGGTTCACCCCGAGCTCGACCGCGCGGCGCAGCACCCGGATCGCCCGGCCGCGGTCGCTCGGGCGGGCGTCGGCCGCGAACGCCTCGCCCTCCTGTGTCAGGCGCATCGCGCCGAACCCGATCCGGTGGACCGTCCGGTCCCCGAGTGTCCAACTGCCCGATGCCGCCGCGGTGATCTTCTCTGCTGTCATGCCGGAAGGATGGCCGCGCGATAGTCTCGTGCACCATCGATTAAGTCATGCCCGAATCCTGGGAGTGGTCCCCCTGCAGGAGCTGGCCTTCTCTGCGGACGATCTGGCGCAGCTGCGGTTCGCTGTCTCGCCGATGTGGGAGATCACGCCCAGCTTCCGGCTGCTGGAGTACGCCGCCTCGCATCCCGTGCACCGTCCCTGGGTGGAGCAGGTCCGGCCGCGTACGGCCGCCGCCGGATCTGCCCGGGGCTGGCTCGCCGAGCTGATCCCGCCGTCGGGGTACGTTCCCGACTTCCTCAATCCCGCTCCCGTGGGCCCGGCCCCGGCCCTGGCGGCAGAACTGGCCGCGATCCGCGCCGCACCCGTCGACCGGGTACGCGGCGACCTCGACCACCTGGCCCGGCACCAAGGGCGTCTCGGGCCCCGGGCGCGGGCGCTGTACGCCGACCCGCGGGCCCTTCTGCCCAAGGTCACCGCGGCGATCGAGACCTACTGGGAGCTGGCGCTCGCCCCGTACTGGGCGCGGATCCGTACCGTGCTCGACGCCGACGTCTTCCACCGGGCCCGCCAGGTCGCCGAGCGCGGCACCAGCCATCTGCTCAACGACCTGCACGCCACGGTGAGCTGGGACGACAACGCCCTGCGGCTGGCCCGCCGCAAGCAGCCGCTGACCCGCGAGACGGCGGGCGCGGGACTGGTGCTGATCCCCTCGGCCTTCACCGGCCCGGGCCTGCGCACCCGTGTGACCTTGCCCGACCCGCCCCAACTCGCCTATCCGGCGCGGGGAGTCGGCCTGCTGTGGGAGTCCCGGCCCGTCACCGGCATCGAGGCGCTGGCCGCGGTGCTCGGCCGCTCGCGCACGCGGCTGCTGACCGAACTGGAGACCCCGGCCTCCACGACCGATCTGGCACGCCGGACCGGACTCTCGGCGGCCGGGGTGTCGCAGTACCTGACGGCCCTGCGCGACGCGGGCCTGGTGAGTGCCCACCGGGCGGGCCGCTCCGTCCTCTACGCCCGCACCGCCGCCGCCGAGGCCCTCCTCGCCGCGGTCAGGGTTCAGAGCTGATCCGTGCCGAGGCCCTACGGCCTCGGCACATTGCGCAGGTTCGAGCGGGCCATCTGGAGCATCCGGCCCACCCCGCCGTCCAGCACGATCTTGCTGGCCGACAGCGCGAACCCCGTCACCATCTCCGCGCTGATCTTCGGAGGGATCGAGAGGGCGTTGGGGTCGGTGACGACGTCGACCAGTGCCGGACCCTTGTGGCGGAACGCGTCCTTCAGGGCGCCTGCCAGTTGCTTGGGCTTCTCGACCCGGACGCCGTACGCACCCGCCGCGCGGGCCACGGCCGCGAAGTCGGGGTTCACGTTGGTGGTGCCGTGCGAGGGAAGACCGGCGACCAGCATCTCCAACTCCACCATGCCGAGGGCGGAGTTGTTGAACAGGACGATCTTCACCGGCAGGTCGTACTGGACGAGGGTGAGGAAGTCGCCCATCAGCATGGAGAATCCGCCGTCGCCGGACACCGAGACGACCTGACGGTCGCGGTCGGTGAACTGCGCTCCGATCGCCTGGGGCAGCGCGTTGGCCATCGAGCCGTGGCTGAACGAGCCGATGATCCGGCGCCGGCCGTTGGGGGAGAGATAGCGCGCGGCCCACACATTGCACATGCCGGTGTCGATGGTGAACACGGCGTCGTCGTCGGCGAGTTCGTCGAGCACCGAGGCGACGTACTCCGGGTGGATGGGCACGTGCTTCTCGACCTTGCGGGTGTACGCCTTGACCACGCCCTCCAGCGCGTCGGCGTGCTTCTTGAGCATCTTGTCGAGGAACCTGCGGTCCGACTTGGCCCGCACCAGCGGCGTCAGACAGCGCAGCGTCTCGCGTACGTCGCCCCAGACAGCGAGGTCCAGTTTGGAGCGGCGGCCCAGGTGTTCGGGGCGGACGTCGACCTGGACGATCTTGACGTCGTCGGGGAGGAAGGCGTTGTACGGGAAGTCGGTGCCCAGCAGGATCAACAGGTCGCACTCGTGGGTCGCCTCGTAGGCGGCGCCGTAGCCGAGCAGTCCGCTCATGCCGACGTCGAACGGGTTGTCGTACTGGATCCACTCCTTGCCGCGCAGGGCGTGCCCGACCGGGGACTTGACGCGCTCCGCGAACTCCATGACCTCGGCGTGTGCGCCCGCCGTACCGCTGCCGCAGAACAGCGTGACCCGGTCCGCCTCGTCGATCATCCGGACCAGCTTGTCGATCTCGGCGTCCCCGGGGCGTACCGAGGGCAAGGTCGTGACCAGTGCGTGTTCGATCGTCTTGTCCGGGGCGGGCTGGGACGCGATGTCGCCGGGGAGTGCCACGACACTGACACCGCCGAGTCCGATCGCGTTCTGGATCGCGGTCTGCATCAGCCGGGGCATCTGCCGCGCGTTGGAGATCAGCTCGCTGTAGTGGCTGCACTCGCGGAACAGCTGGTCCGGGTGGGTCTCCTGGAAGTAGCCGAGTCCGATCTCCCCGGAGGGGATGTGCGAGGCGATGGCGAGCACCGGAGCCATCGAGCGATGGGCGTCGTACAGCCCGTTGATCAGATGCAGGCTGCCCGGACCGCTGGAGCCGGCGCAGGCCGCGAGCCTGCCGGTGATCTGTGCCTCGGCGCCCGCCGCGAAGGCGGCGGTCTCCTCGTGCCGGACATGGATCCACTCGATGCCGTCGTGCCGCCGGACGGCGTCGACGACAGGGTTGAGGCTGTCGCCGACGACTCCGTACAGCCGCTGCACACCGGCGCGGACGAGGATGTCGACGCACTGCTCCGCGACGTTCTGCTTGGCCATGGGATGCGTACCCTTCTCGGCTTGACGGCCCGGAGGTCCATCAACCCATGGCGCGGCCGGTTACGCCTCCCAGACGGCGACCGCCGTCCGGTCGTCGGCGTAGCCCTTCACCCGCAGCTGAGTGTCGGCGAGGAAGGTCGCGAGGCCCGGCGGTTCGGCGGACGCCCAGCGTCCGGCCAGTTCGTCGGCGAGGGCGGGCTCGCCGCGCAGGGGCTCGGCGAGTCCCGGGCTGCACAGCAGGAGCGCGTCACCCGGGCGGGCCACGGAGGCACGGAAGCGGAACGGCTCGGGAGGCGGTGGCGGCGGTGCCTCGATGTAGGGGGCCGGGGGCGTCGGAATGCCGAGGTCCATGGTCAGCCGGTCCCCGGCGGGAGTCTCCGAGGGGATGCCGGCCAGCGGATTCCCCTGGCCCCCGTCCCCCGCCGGTACGGAACCGAACCCGACCACGGGGGCGCCGGTGACGGCCGCCGGTTCCGGGACGGACGGCTCGATGTCCTGCCACACGCCGTCGCGCAACCGGAAGAGGCCGCCGGGGCCCACGCCGAAGAAGACGCGGGTACGGCAGTCGGGGTCGGCGGAGAGCAGAAGGCAGCGCAGACCGGCGCTGTAGTCCTCGGGCTCCACGCCCCGCTCCGCGGCGCCGGCCCGGAGCTTGCCGAGGCTGCGGTCGGTGAGCCGGTGCAGACCGGACTTGAGGTCGCCGCGCCGGCCCGCCCGGATGTCCTCGGACAGCCGGGCATGACTGCGGCCGACGGCTCCGCCGATCCAGCGACAGGCGTCGGCGGCGGCGAGATGGGCACCCTCGGCCGCGCGGGCCCCGCTCGCGACGGCGACGAGGAGCAGGGCGGCCGGTCCGCTGCCGAACCGCGCGGTCAGCAGGGCATCGCGCCGCGGCTCGCCCCGGAAGCGGGCGGAGTCCCCGCGCACGGACGCCGCGCGCAGGGTGTACGTGCCGTACCGGGCGCCGTCGAGCACGGTGTCGGCGACCAGGTCGTCGAGCCCGTCGGGGCCGACAGCGGGGAGGGCGGTGGGCTCGGGGTCGTAGGTGGGCGGTCCGTCACCGACGTGGTCGACGCGGGGGCGGGGCGATGCGACGGGCCGGGCGACGGGAGGCTGCGCGGGCGGCTCGGGAACCTCGGCCGCGACGGGCGGCGGGGCGTGCTGGGGCTGAGGCGGCTCGGCCTCCGTCTGAGGCGCGGGCGCGTACCGGGGCTCGGGCGGCTCGCTCTCCCTCTGAGGCGCGGGCGCGTACCGGGGCTCGGGCGGCGAGGTCTGCGGCTGTGCCGGTACGACCGGCGGCTCCCACGGAGCGCGGCGGCGCGGCGGTGACGGAGGTGCAGGCGGCGTACCGGGAGCGCCCGGCCCGCTGTCGCCCGCCGGACGGGGCGGGCCGAAGGACGCGCCCCCGGGACCGTACGGATCGAACCCGGCCCCCGCTGACCGGTCGTCGGTGGACCCCGGCGGCCTGTCGGGGCGGTTTGGCAGTCCGGACTCGGGTGGCGCGGCCGGCCGATCCGGTCCGGGCTCGTCCGGCACCGGCCGGGCAGGCGCCCGGGGTTCCTCGGCGTGGCGGGGTCCGGGAGGCCGCGGCGCCTGCCGGTCCGGGGCGGTGAACGGCCAGTCCGGGCTGTCCGGGCCGGCCGGGGGCACGTCGCCGGGCGGGCCGCCCGGCGACCGGGCCGGGGCGGCCAAGCCCTCCGGGAGGCCCGGGACTTCCAGCGTGTCCGCCGGATCCGTCTCCCACCACGCCTTCGGCCGGTCCGGCTGATCGGCGGCAGGCTCGGGCGCGGAGACCGCGTCCGCTGCCGAGTCGAAACGGTCGTCCAAGGTGTCGCCCGGTTTCGTCGCCGGGCCGGTGTCCGGGGCGGACTCGTCGTACAGCCGGTTCCACCAGTCGTTCTCGGTGGTGGGCCTCTCCCCCTGCTGACTCATGCCCTTATTGTCCACCGCCGGGGCGGTACGAAAACGGGGCATCCGCAAAAAGAACGCGACGAGAAGTGGTCCGCCGGGCGCCTCAACCCCCCACGGGAAGAACGCCCGGCGGACCCGTTCGTGGTCAGCGCACGGCGTATGCGTCGACCACGAGCTGGGTGACGGAGTTGCCGCGCGCGTCCGTCAGTTCGGTCCTGAGGGTGACGGGCCGGCCCGCCGCGCCCGCGTGGTTGACGGTCGCGGTCCAGGCTCCGTCCTTGCGGCCGGTCGTGGCCGGGATCCATGTCTCGCCCCGGTCGTACGAGTACGACAGTTTGGCGGCGGTCAGGGCGCCGGGTGTGTAGCCCGCGTGCCCGGTGACGCTCAGGGCGATCTTCTGGCCGTCCTTCGCCGGCAGGGTCTTGAGCCCGTCCTCGGGCAGGCCGTAGTGCGGAAAGAGGAGCCCGAGGCCCTGGGAGTAGACGTTCTCGTCCAGCCGGGAGCGGAACCTCCAGGCCGTCTGCACCTCGGTCGAACGCTTCCAGACCGCGGCGGGCTGCCCGAACTTGGTGGTGTTGAGGGACAGTTCGTAGGCCGCCTCCTCCGCCGGGACCTCGAAGACCCCGAACGGGTAGGGACTCTCGCCGATCTGCTCACCGTCGCGGCTCAGCCGCATGCTGCCGATGTCGCCGAACGAGCCCGCGATACCGGCGTGTTCGGCGTCTCCCCAGAACGCGGGGGCCACGCCGAGCAGATTGCCCTGACGTTCGCCGGCCAGTGCCGGACGGCCGGTGGTGTCGCGCGGGGCGGCCGGTGCGACGACGCCGCCGTACCAGCTCTCCTTGCGTACCGAGCCCGCCCGGTAGGTGCGCGGCTCATCGATCAGGAACTCACCCCACGGGAAGCTGGACGAGACGTAGTGGTCCCACGAGGTGTCCCCGGCCGTGTAGTACTCGGTGCGAGTGCCGGGGACGGCGACCAGGTCGAATCCGGAGGCGGAGGCCGTCGCGCCGCCGGGGCGCCCGGCGAGAACGGAGTCGGAGTAGTCGGCCTGCACACCCATGGCGTGATACGTCGACTCGTTGCGCCCGAGCTTGCTGTCGCGGACCCGGTAGGTGCGGGCCGAGGTGACCGGGCCGGTCTCGGGGAAGGCCAGGTTGTAGACGTACGGGCTGGCGGCGGTGGCCTTCCAGCGGAGCGTGACCGTGCCGTCCGCGAGCCGCGTCAGCAAGTCCTTCGCCTCGGCGGCCTCCAGGCCGAGCACCGGGTGCGGCGCGGTCCCGAAGCCGGTAGACGGGAGCCAGCGACCGGCGGACGGGCGGTGCACGATGACGGCCTTGGCGCCCGCGGCCTTCGCGTCGCGGGCGACGGTGATGATGTCGGCGCCGGTGTCGGGGACCTCGACCAGGGCGAACGCGCCGTCGACGCCGGCGAGCTCGTCGGGTGTGCCCGTGCCGGCGTCGACGACGGGGGCCTGTCCGGTGCCGTCGAGGTTGACGGAGCCGAGGCTCGCGACCACCGGGTGCAGTGCGGGGCCGCCGGTCACGGACAGCTTCTCGATCTGCGGGGCGTAGGCGCGCCAGTAGCTGGCGAACTCGAACTCGCCGTCCTCGGCGCGGCCCTGGACGTCGGCGTAGTAGCCGGCGGCGAGCCGGTTGCCCGAGATGCTGCCGGAGTGCAGCCACGTGTCGTCCCAGCTGCGGGCGAAGCCCAGGGTGACGGTGCGGCTCTCGCTGGTGCGGTCGGTCCGCACGCTCAGCCGGTGGGCCCTGCGGGCGTCGAGGACGACCGTGGTGTCCTTCGTCAGATCGAGCTGGGGGCGGCCCAGGTAGCCGACCGTCAGGTCGGGCGAGTCGACGAACGAGGACAGGAAGTACGCGCCGGGCCGCAGCCGGTAGACCTGGTCGGCCGCGCCGTCGTTGAACCGCCGCTCGCCGCTCGCATCGTCAGTGCCGATGACGTCCAGGGAGGAGGCTCCCCCGGCGGGCCTGCCGGAGCGGTCGAGGAGCTTGACGCGCAGGGTGACGGTCTCGGGCTGGACGTACAGCGCGAAGGGGGTGGAGACACTGACGCCGGACGCGGTGGCGACGACGCGGCCGGTGATGTCGCCGTACTGGGCGCGGTCGAGGCGGGAGGACGGGTCGAGGGTCAGCGGCACCTTCACCGTCGCTCCTGCCGGGACGGTGACGGACCGTGCGCCGAGGCGGGCGATGGATGAGCGGATGCGGGAGCCGTCGTTGCCGGTGACGGACCGGACGTCCAGGTTCAGCCGGACCGGTTTGTCGCCGGAGTTGGTGTACGGGACCTGGACGGTGGTGCGGTCGCTGCTGTCCTGGGGCCAGTTGAAGGTGCCGCCCTGGACGGCCGGCGCACCGGTCACGGTCGTGGAGATCGCGGCCTCGGCGTCGAGCCGCCCACCGCCGGTCTCGCGCACGTCGCCGGGAATGGCCGCCGTGGCGGAGGAGACGAGCGCGGCCTTGATCTGCTGAGCCGTCCAGTCCGGGTGGCGCTGCTTGACGAGGGCCGCGGCGCCTGCGACATGGGGCGTCGCCATCGACGTACCGGACATCGCCTGGTAGGCGTACACCCCGCGGCCGCCTGCGGCGGCAGCCGAGATGGCGACGCCGGGCGCGGAGATCTCCGGCTTGAGGGTGTGCGTGACGGGCGCGGGGCCACGGCTGGAGAACGAGGCCGTGGAGTCGTCGCGGTCGACGGCGCCGACGGTGAGCACGCCGGGGGTGCAGCCGGGCGAGGAGACGGTGTTGAGGCCGGGACCGGCGTTGCCGGCGGCGACGACGAACAGCGTGTCCTCGCTGCGGGAGAGTTCTTCGGCGGCGATGCTCATCGGGTCGGTGCAGTCGGTCGGTTCGGGGCTGCCGAGACTCATGGAGACGACGTCGGCCTTGTTGTCGACAGCCCACTGCATTCCGGCGATGATCCACGAAGTGGCGCCGGAGCCACCGTCGTTGAGCACCTTGCCGTTCAGCAGCGCGGCGCCGGGTGCGACGCCCTTCTTCTTGCCGCCGCTCGCCGCGCCGGAGCCGCCTGCCGTGGAGAGGGTGTGGGTGCCGTGCCCCTGGCGGTCGGTCTCGGAGTCGGAGTCGGTGAAGTTCTTCGCGGCCGCGATACGGCCCGCGAGATCGGGGTGTTCGGCGTCCGCGCCGGTGTCGAGCACGGCGATCCGGGTGCCCTTGCCGTCGTAGCCCGCGGCCCAGGCGAGGTCGGCGCCGATCTGCCGGGTGGAGCGGTCGAGGGTGGCCTCGACCTTGCGGTCCAGCCAGAGCTTGCGAAGCCCCGACGCGGCGCGCGAGCGGGTCGCGGTGACGTCGGACCAGAAGTGCGCCGCCTGCTTCTTGTCGGCCTTGAGGGCGACGCCGTCGACGGCGTTCAGGACGAGGCCGCGGCGCGCGCCGCGCGGGACGGCGGGCACCGAGCGCGAGACGTCCGTGCCGTAGACGGCGATCAGCGGCAGGGTGGCGGAGTGGGCGTCGTCGTAACCCTGCCGGACCAGGCCGGTGACGTTGAAGAGTTCCTCGTCGACCGTTCCGGCCGCGAGGGCCGCTGCGGCGCCCTCGGGATAGACGTACAGATCCTGACCGGACCGGCGGGTCTGGACGAGCGGAGCCGTTCCGTCGCCGCCGGGCAGGACGGTGGCGGACGGTGCTCCGGATCGGTCGCGGCTCACCGCCACGCGGTCGCCGGTCACGAGGGTCACGGTGACCGGCCGTTCCGCCTGCCCGGCGGCGGATCCGCTGCCGGTCAGCGGTCTCTTGCCCGTCGTACCGTCGTCGGGCCGCCCGGCGGCCGTCGACGGCGCGACCGCCGTGACGGCCAGAACGGCGGCGGTGGCCGCCCCGAGGGCCGTACGCGTCATCAGGCGCATCGCTCTCCCCATCTGAATTCGGCACAAGTGCACACCAAAGGCACGGATGCCGAAGGCTGTTGGTGCTGCGGTGGCGCCACATTGGCAGAGCGGCGGGTGGTGCAGGGATGATGTGCGCGGCGGGAACACGCCGTGGCCGGTTTCCGCCAAGGCGGCGAGGAAGTGCACGTCCGGGGAGGGTTCTGGTGCTGGGAGCGATTGGTCTCGACGAGAAACAGGAGTCCGCGTACCGCGCGTTGGTGGCGCTCGGGGCGGCGGAGGTCACCGATCTCGCCCATCGGCTCGCGCTGCCCGAGACCGTGACGGAGCGGGCGCTGCGGCGGCTCGAACAGCACGGGCTGGCGGCCCAGTCGTCGGCACGCACCGGCCGCTGGGTGGCGGCGCCTCCGGGGGTGGCGCTGGGCGCCCTGCTGACGCAGCAGCGGCACGAGCTGGAGCAGGCGGAACTGGCCGCCGCGCTGCTGGCCGAGGAGTACCGCGCCGAGGCCGCCGAGCCGGCCGTGCACGACCTGGTGGAGGTGGTGACCGGCGCGAGTGCGGTCGCGCACCGCTTCGTCCAGCTCCAGCTGGGGGCGACGGAGGAGGTCTGCGCCCTGGTCACCGGAAGTCCGGTCCTGATCACCGGAGCGGACAACGACGCCGAGGAGAAGGCGGCCCGGCGGGGGGTGACCTATCGCGCGGTGATCGAGCGCGAGGTCCTGTCCGCGCCGGGCGGGGTCATCGAGCTGACCGCCGCCCTGGGCCGCGATGAGCAGGTACGCGTGGTGGACCGGGTGCCGACCAAGCTCGTCGTCGCGGACCGCACCCTGGCGATGGTTCCGCTGACGGGCCGCGGCGCTGACCCGGCCGCGCTCGTGGTCCACGGCAGCGGCCTGCTGGACTCGCTCATGGGCCTGTTCGAGGCCGTGTGGCGTGAGGCGCTGCCGCTGCGGCTCGGGATGAGCGCGGCGGGCGGCTCCTTCGAGGAGGTGTCGTCGGGCCCCGACGCGACGGATCTGGAGATCCTGTCGCTGCTGCTCGCGGGCATGACGGACGCACGGGTGGCCAAACAGCTGGACCTGGGGCTGCGGACGGTCCAGCGGCGGGTGAAGGGCCTCATGGAGCTCACCGGGGTGACGACCCGTCTGCAGCTCGGCTGGCATGCGTACGCGAAGGGCTGGGTGGCTCGCGACCTGCGGGACTGACCCTGATCCTGCACGCTGGGCAAATGAGCGTGTGGCAGCTCCTGCTGGTCGGCCTGGTCATGGTGCTGGGTCTGGTCGGGGTGCTCGTCCCCGGTGTGCCGGGGCGCTGGCTGGTGTGGGCGGGGATGCTCTGGTGGTCGCTTCATGTGCAGACGGGCCTGGCCTGGACGCTGCTGGTGGCGTCGACGGTGGTGCTGATCGTCGACCAGGTCGTGGTGTGGCAGCTGCCGCCGCGCAGAATCCGCGAGGTGGGAGTGATGCCGAAGCTGGCCGTCTGGGCGGGCACGGGAGCCCTGCTGGGCTTCCTTCTGCTGCCGGTGGTGGGCGCGGTCCCGGGTTTCATCGGCGGGATCTATGTGAGTGAGCGCCGGCGGCTCGGCGGGCACGGTCCCGCGGCCGCCTCCACCCGCGCGGTGATGCGGGCCGTGGGGACGAGTGTGCTGGTGGAGCTGTTCGCCTCGCTGCTCGTCGTGGGCGCCTGGCTCGGCGCGGTCGTCTGGGGCTGACCGCCCGGCCTCGCCGCTCGTGAACGGGATTCAGATGGACAGAGACACATCGGATCTCTCTCGGTGTATTGACGGCATCCCGCCACTTCTCTACGTTCCCTCCCTGGATAGCTCGGATGAATGGACGTGCCTGACAGACGAGCCGCCGGGAGGCGACATGGCAACCGCACCAGACCCATCCCCTGTCGGGGCCGAGCGCGCGTCGGGAGGCGTCGTGCCCCCGTCCAGACGGTCCGTGCTGGTCGCCGGGGCCACGGTCGGCGGTGCGCTGACAGTCGGGGGTCCGGCCGTCGGAGGTCCGGCCGCCGCTCCTGCCGTCGCACTTCCCGCCCCGGCCCCGACCGCGGACGCGACGACCACCGTCACCGCGTCCGGCGACAGCTGGCGCACGGTTCTGGACGACGCCGACCTCGTCTGGCAGAAGATGCCGACGACCTGGTACGAGGGCCCCTACCTCGGCAACGGACACCTCGGGTCCGGCATCTACGCCGAACCCGGCCGAGGAGCCGTCCGCTTCAACGTCCAGCACTCCGAAGTTCAGGACCACCGGCCGGAGTTCGGCTCGCTCTTCGGTCTCGCCCGGCTGCCCATCGGCCACTTCACCCTGGAGCCGGTCGGCACGATCACCGGCCTCGACTGGCGGCTGCGGCTGCACGACGCGGAGCTCACGGGCACGCTCACCACCACCGCGGGCACCGTGCGGCTGCGCGCCTTCATCCACACCACGGCCTCCGTCATGGCCGTGGAGATCACCCCGAGCGAGGGTGAGAAGAACATCCGCTGGGTCTTCCACCCCGCCGAGGCCATCAGTCCGCGGGCCGCGTTCAAGCCGCTGCCCGACGGATACCGCGGCAACCCGCCGGCCGTCGTGGAGACGCACGGTGAACTCACCGCGGCCGTCCAGCCGTTGCTGGCCGGCGGACAGCATGTGACCGCCTGGCGCGAACACGCCGACCGGCGGGGCACCGGGCGCACCCTCTACGTCCGCGTGGAGCACTCCTTCCCGGGAACGACCGCCCGCGACCGTGCGCTGCGCGCGGTCCGTACCGCCTCGGCCGTCCCGTACGACGTACTCGCACGTCCCCACCGCGCCTGGTGGGACCGCTTCTACCGCAAGAGCTTCCTGTCCCTGCCCGACGCCCGCTTGCAGCGCTTCTACTGGATCCAGCTGTACAAGGCCGCCTCCGCGGCCCGGCGCGACGCACCCGCCATGGCGACCTGCGGACCCTGGCTCGAACCGACTCCCTGGCCCAACACCTGGTGGAACCTCAACGTCCAGCTGGAGTACTGGCTGATCCACGGCTCCAACCATCTCGAACTCGACGCCGTCACCCGGGCGCTGAGCGAGTTCAGGTCCCAGCTCACCGCCGAGGTCGCCGCGCCCTACCGCGCCGACTCGGCCGGCATCCCCCGCACCACCGACACCCGTCTCGTCAACGGCGGCGCGACACCGACCGGCAACGGGTACGGCGTCGGCATCCCCGGCGAGAACCCGCCCACCCCCGAGGTCGGCAACCTCGTCTGGGCCCTGCACAACGTCTGGCTCTCCTACCGCCACACCATGGACAGATCGATCCTGCGCGACACCCTGTTCCCGCTGCTGCGCAAGGCGGTCAACTACTACCTGCACTTCCTCTCCCCCGGCCCGGACGGCAAGCTGCATCTGCCCGCGACCTTCTCCCCCGAGTACGGCGTGGACGCCCCGGACTGCAACTACGACCTCATGCTGCTGCGCTGGGGTTGTCGCACCCTGCTGGACTCGGCCGCGGAACTGGGCGTCCCCGACCCACTGGCCCCCCGCTGGCAGGACGTGCTCGCACGACTCGCGTCGTACCCGGTGGACGCGAACGGCTACATGATCGGCGCGGGTGTCCCCTTCGCGAAGTCGCACCGGCACTACTCGCATCTGCTGGCGGTCTATCCGCTCTACGAGGTCACCGGCCGCTCGCCCGAAGAACGCGCCCTGATCGAGAAGTCCCTCGACCACTGGGTGAGCTTCGAAGGCGCCCTCCAGGGCTACACCTTCACCGGGGCGGCCTCCATGTCCGCGCTGCTGGGCAAGGGCGAGGACGCGCTCGGGTATCTCGGCGAGCTGATGAGCCGTTTCATCCAGGCGAACACGATGTACAAGGAGTCCGGCCCGGTCATCGAGACCCCGCTGTCGGCGTCCCAGTCGGTGCACGACATGGTCTGCCAGTCGTGGGGCGGGGTGATCCGGGTCTTCCCGGCGCTGCCGGCCGCCTGGCGGGAGCTGGTCGTCCACGACTTCCGTACGCAAGGGGCGTTCCTGCTCAGCGCGGTCCGCGAGAACGGCAGGACGCGCTGGGTCCGGCTGCGGAGCGAGGCGGGCGCGCCCTGCGTCGTACGCCACGGCATCGAGGGACCCGTCGAGGTGCGCGACGGGCACGGACGTCGGCTGCGCTGGGAGCCGGCGGACGACGGCGCGATCCGCGTCCGTCTGCGCAAGGGCGAGTCCGCCCTGATCACGGCCCGGGGTGACCGCCCTGACCTGCGGATCAGGCCGGTGCGGCCGAACGCCCCGGCGCCGCGGTGGGGGTTGCCCGCGTGAGGCGTGGGCCGCAAGCCGTAGGCCGATGATCCGATGCGGTGGGCACGCCCGGCGTGTGAGGCTGGGCGGCATGACCGAATTCAGTGATGCCGAGCGTGCCTACCTGGCGTCCCAGCGGCTGGGGCGGCTCGCGACTGTCGATCCGAAGGGCCAGCCGCAGGCCAACCCGGTCGGCTTCTTCCCTCAGGAGGACGGCACGATCCTGGTCGGCGGATACGCGCTCGCGACCACCAAGAAGTGGCGCAACCTCCAGGCGAACCCGAAGGTCGCGCTCGTCGTCGACGACATCGTGAGCCTGAGGCCGTGGAAGGTGCGCGGTGTGGACATCAGGGGCGAGGCCGAACTGCTCACCGGGCCGCACGAGCTGGGCCCGCACTTCAGCGAGGAGCTGATCCGGATCCATCCGAGGAAGATCCACAGCTGGGGCCTGGACTGACCGGGTGCGGGGGGGGGGGGGCGGGCGCGCGACCCCCCGCGGGGGGGGGCGGGGGGGGGGGTGGTGGGGCCTGGGTGGGCCCGGCGCCGGGCCGGCGGGCGGCT
>NZ_JBHXSL010000012.1:0-153857 GCF_042714725.1 Streptomyces sp. NPDC058685 | reverse complement strand
CAGCGCGGAGACCGCGCGCCGCACCCGGCCTGTCGGGGACCGTCGAGACCTGTCGAGGCCCGTCGAGGCCCCTGCCGACGTCAGCGCAGACGTCCGCGCTTCGCCTGCATCGCCGCACGCCCTTCCGCGCCCTTGCGCTTCCAGTCCTTCAGGATCTCCGAGCGGAGCCGGGCATCGGTCTTGGCGACGATGCGGCGGTTCTCCCGGAGCAGCTTGCGGTAGCTGTCGAGACGGCGTTCGGGCAGTGAGCCGTCCTCGACGGCCGCGAGCACCGCGCAGCCCGGCTCCGCCTCGTGGGCGCAGTCGTGGAAGCGGCACTGCTGCGCGAACTCCTCGATCTCCGCGAAGACCTGACCGACGCCGGCCTCCGCGTCCCAGAGCCCGACACCGCGCAGCCCCGGGGTGTCGATGAGGACACCGCCACCGGGCAGGACGAGCAGGTTGCGGGTCGTGGTGGTGTGCCGGCCCTTGCCGTCGATGTCGCGGGTGGCCTGCACGTCCATCACGTCCTCGCCGAGGAGCGCGTTGGCGAGGGTGGACTTGCCCGCGCCGGAGACTCCGAGCAGCACGCTCGTACCACCGGAGACGACGGCGCCGAACACGTCCATGCCGTCGCCGGTCAGCGAACTGACGGTCAGTACCTGCACGCCGGGCGCGGTCGTCTCGACGTCCTGGACGAGATACGACAGCCCGGTCGCGTCCGGCACCAGGTCCGCCTTGGTGAGCACCACGATCGGCTGGGCCCCGCTCTCCCACGCGAGCGCCAGGAAGCGCTCGATCCGGCCGAGGTCCAGCTCGACGGCGAGCGAGACCGCGATGACGGCGTGGTCGACGTTGGCGGCGAGGATCTGCCCCTCGGAGCGGTTGGACGAGGTGGAGCGTACGAAGGCGGTCCGGCGCGGCAGATACGTCCGGACGAACCGGGGATCGCCGTCCGGGTCGACGGCCGCCCAGTCACCGGTGCAGACGACCCTCAGCGGATCGTGCGGGGTGACGAACGCCGTGTCGGCCCGGACCGGGCCGTCGGCCGTGACGACGTCGCACTGGCCGCGGTCGACCCGTACGACGCGGCCGGGCAGCAGACCCTGCTCGGCGTACGGAGCGAACTCGGCCTCCCAGCCCTCGTCCCAGCCGTAGGCGGACAGCGGATGCGAGGACGACGCGACCGGCGAAGACGACGACGGAAGAGAAGAGCGGGACGGAGAGAAAGACAAGGGGTGACCCTTCACATGGGTGGCCCCGGCACGCGCACACAGGCGCGGAGAAGATGAGGTGAGGTCAGCCGGAGACCACGGGGGTGGAGTGGATGAACATCTGAGTGAGGGCAGCGCCCAGCGCGATGACAGCCATCGTTCACACCTCCCGGATCCTGCTCGACCTGACGCGGCGACAGCGGGCCACCGCGGGAACGCCGTCACGTTAGCCCGGACCGCCGTTCCGGCGCCACGGGTTTTTCCCGGCCGTACCGGCGCGGGGCGGAAAACACCCGGTCGCCGCACGGGGTGTATCCATCCGCTCACTCCGTGTGGCGGGCCCGAATGATCACCCATAGCTTCGGCTCATGACGAAACGACAGATCAGGTGCCTCGCATGCACCGCAGTCGTCATGGTCTCGGGACTGGGCGCCGCCGCCCCCTCGTCCGGAGCGACCATGCGCGCGGTCCATCCGGGCGAATCCATCCAGGCAGCAGTGGACGCGGCGAAGCCGGGCGACACGATTTTCGTCGCACCCGGCACCTATCGCGAGAGCGTCCTTGTCACCACATCCGGTCTGACCCTGCGGGGCGCCGGCCCGGCCACCGTCATCCGGCCCGCCGCGGCCGGTGCGCGGGCCGCCAACGCCTGTGCGCAGATCGGCAGCGGCATCTGCGTACGGGGCACGGACAGCAAGCCCGTCAAGGATGTCACCGTCCGCTCTCTGACGCTGAGCGGCTTCGCGAAGAACGGTCTGTGGGCCACCCGCACCGACAGGCTCTCGGTCCGGAAGGTGACCGCGGAGAAGAACGGCACCTGGGGTCTCGCCCAGGAGCGCTCCACCCGGGGCGTGTTCCGCGAGAACACCGCCCGCTCCAACGGTGACGCCGGGATCTTCCTGGCGAACACCATCGACAGCGAGGGCGGCGCCACCGACATCGGCGGTGCGGTGATCGCCGGCAACCGGCTGTCGGACAACCGCATCGGCATCACCGTGCGGCGGGTCCGGAACCTCTCCGTACTCCGCAACGAGATCACCGCCAACTGCGCCGGCGTCTTCGTCGTGGGTGACGAGTCGAAGCCGGCGGCCGGCGCGATGACGATCGCACGCAACGTCGTCAGCAAGAACAACAAGCACTGTCCGGCCACGGCCCGGCTGCCCTTCCTCCAGGGCTCCGGCATCGTGCTCACCGGCTCCGAGGCCACCGTCGTCCGCAACAACAAGGTGACCGACAACGTGGGCACCTCGCCCCTGTCCGGCGGCATCGTCCTGTTCCAGAGCTTCGTGGGAGCGGCCAACACCGACAACGTCATCGAGAACAACCGGGTGACGGGCAACGGCAAGGCCGACCTCGCCAATGCCGCCGGCGGCGCGACCAACAAGTTCAGCGGCAACCGCTGTACGACGTCCGTACCCGCGGGGATGTGCTGAGCCCGTGACCGCGATCAGCCCCAACCCCCGTTTCACCGGGTCCGCCGGAGCGTGGACCCTCAGACGATTCGAGGCCGCATGACCACCGTAAGCCCCCGACCTGTCCGGCCCGTCGTGGACGACGTCGCCGCCCCTCCCCCGGCCATGCGCCTGCGCGAGCTCGTCTTCGGCGCGGCAGTGTCCGCGGCCGTCCGCGCGGCGGCCCGGCTCGGCGTGGCGGACGCTCTCGACGAGACGCCCACCACCGCCGAGGCGCTCGCCGTCAAGGTGACCACCGAGCCGCAGCCGCTGCGCCGGCTGCTGCGTGCGCTGTCCTGCTACGGGATCTTCGTGGAGACCGAGGACGGCACGTTCGCCCACACCCCCATGTCCCGCATGCTGCGCGAGGACGACCCGAACAGCCTGCGCTACATCTCCCTGTGGTGCACCGAGCCGTGGACCTGGGACGCCTGGCCGCGGCTGGACCAGGCCGTGCGCTCCGGCGAGAGCGTCTTCCAGGACCTGTACGGCAAGGGGTTCTTCGAGTACCTCCACGACGACGCCCGTGAGTCGGCGCACGTGTTCAACCGCGCGATGACCACCTCCAGCGTGCAGTCGGCGCAGGACGTCGCCGATCTGCTCGACCTCAAGGGCGTCAGGACGGTCGCCGACATCGGCGGCGGTCAGGGCCATGTGCTGGCCAGCCTGCTGGAGAAGCACCCGACGGTGAAGGGCACCCTGCTCGACCTGCCGGGCGTCGTGGCGAAGGCGGACCCGCGGCTGCGGGACGGCGGTCACCTCGCGGGCCGGGTCACCATCGTGGCCGGCGACTGCCGTCGCGAGATGCCGGTCGACGTCGACCTGTACGTCATCAAGAACATCCTGGAGTGGGACGACGAGAGCACCCGCAGCGCCCTGCGGAACGTCGTCGAGGCGGCCCGGCCCGGAGCGCGGGTCGTCGTGATCGAGAACCTGGTCGACGACACCCCGTCGATGAAGTTCACGACCGCCATGGACCTGCTTCTGCTGCTGAACGTGGGCGGCGCGAAGCACACCCAGAAGTCGATGACGGACCGGATGACGCAGGCGGGCCTGGTGGTCGGTGAGGTCCGTCCGGTCAACGCCTACCTCCACGCGTTCGAGTCCGTCGTGCCGGGGTGAGTCGGTCCCACCACCCCCGCTGCACGCCGACGCCCCGGGTCCTCCGATCAGGAGGAGCCGGGGCGTCGTCGCGGTCTCACGCGGTGCTGTCGCGTTCCCACCGGTAGAACTGACGGGCCATCGCGTCCTTGGGACTCCGCCAGGTCTGCGGGTCGTAGGGGCTGACGAACGCCGTCAGCCGGTCGCTGATGTCCTTGAACTCCGGGTGCTCGGTCACCTGCGCGATCGCCGGGCCCGGGGGGCGGTCCGACTCGATCAGATGCAGATACACATCGCCGAACTGGAACAGACTGCGCCGGGTGACTCCGACGAGGTGCGGCAGTTCGCCGCCGTCGGACTTCGCGAACAGCTCGGCGATGTCGGTGGCCGACTCGGGCGCCATACGCGCCACGATCAGCGCTCTGTGCGGGGAGGTCATCCGCTGTGCCCTTCCTTCCGGGTCAGTTGGAGGGAACCGCGGCGCCGCGGCTCTCCCGGTCGCGCTGCTCGATCTTGTCCTTGATGAGCGCCATCTGGACCTTCGAGTTGCGGTTGATGTTGTCGGTCATCCACTCGTCGTCAACGGGCGCGTCGGGCTTCATGGCGAAGTCCTGGCGCCAGAGCATCCGGGTGCCGCCGGCGACCTCGGAGTACTCCCAGTGGATGTTCATGTGCTCGAAGGGGCCGGTCTCGACGCGGCGGGCCTTCACCGTGCGTGCCTGACGGTTCGGGGTGCGCTCGGAGACCCAGCTCCAGACCGTCCCGTTCTCGTCCGGGTGCATGGTCAGCCGGAACGTCGTGGTGTCGCCCTGGCGCTCGATGACGTCGACGGAGGCGTACTCGCTGAACAGCTGCGGCCAGTTCTCCAGGTCGTTGGTCATGTCCCAGACGAGATCCAGCGGCGCTGCGACGACGATCTCGTTCTCGGTGTGTCCGGACACTTCAGGCTCCGCTCATGAGGGTGGTGTTGACGAGGTCGAGGAACTCCCGCGGGGTCTTGCACCGGTCGGCGTCGGGCGGGAGGGGACGGCCGTGCCGGTTCTCCAGCTCGCCGACGATGCCGAGCAGACCGAGCGAGTCGAGGCCGAACTCGTCGAAGCGGGTTTCGCTCCGGCCGGCGAGGTCGGCGGGATCCACGGTGAGTCCGGCGCCCTTCTTCATCAGGGCGGCGAGCTCTTCGATGGTCAGTACGTCTGACATGGCAGTTCTCCTTGTCACGAGTTGTCACGAGGGCGATCGGCCGCACCGCGCACCACCAGGGCCGCGTTCGAGCCCATCAGCCCGCGGCTCAGGACGAGGGCCGTACGCAGCGGCGCCTTGCGGGCCTTGCCCGTCACGACGTCGATGTCGTGGCAGACGTCGAAGACACCCGGGGTGGGCGGCACGACGCCGTGCTCCATCGCGAGTACCGCCGTGGCCACGTCGAGCACGGGCCCGCCGCAGTACGCCCGGCCGATGCCGGTCTTGGGCGCGGTCACCGGGACCCGGCGGCCGTGTGCGCCCAGGGCGTCGGCGATCGCCAGGGCCTCGGCACGGTCGGCCTCGGGCACACCGAGCGCGTCGGCGAAGACCACATCGATCTCCTCCGGGGCGCAGCCGGCCTGCTCGAGTGCGCCACGGATCGACATGGCCAGTCCTTCCCGGGACTCCTTCCACCGGGAAGGACCGGTGAAGGTGGCCCCGTGCCCGGCCACGTACGCGCGCGGCTGGACACCGCGGCGCAGCGCCGCCGACTCCTCCTCGACGACGAGCATCGCCCCGCCCTCGGCGGGGACGAAGCCACAGGCGTCCGAGGTGAAGGGCCGGTAGGCCCGGGCCGGGTCGTCGCAGGTGCTCAGATCCTGGTAGCCGAGCTGGCAGACGACCGAGTAGGGCGCGAGCGGGGCCTCGGCGGAGCCGACGACCACCGCGTTCGTGCCGCGGGCGACAGCGCCCGCGGCATGCGCGAAGGCGTCGAGGCCGCCCGCCTCGTCACTGGCCACCACACCGCAGGGGCCCTTGAAGCCCCCGCGGATGGATATCTGGCCGGTGCTCGCCGCGTAGAACCAGGCGATGGACTGGTACGGCCCGACGTAGCGGGAGCCCTGGCCCCACAGCCTCTGGAGCTCCCGCTGGCCGAACTCGCCGCCGCCCGAACCGGCGGCGGTGACGACACCGACGTCGTAGGGCTCGTCCTCGTAGTCGGCGCGGCCGAGCCGCGCGTCCTCGAGGGCGAGATCGGCGGCCGCCATCGCGAAGTGCGTGAACCGGTCGGTCTGGACGAGGTAACGCCCCTCGACCATGGTGGCCGGGTCCAGTCCGCGCACTTCGCCGGCGACGCGGAGGGGCAGATCGCCGCACCCCTCCCGGGTGACCCGGTCGAGGACGCTGATGCCCTCCTGCGTCGCCTTCCAGAAGACATCGGTACCGACCCCGTTGGGGGCGATGACACCGATCCCGGTGACAACCGTGCGCCGGTCGTTGCGGGTGCTCATCCTGACCTCCCACTGGGTCGGGTCATGACGACCGCCGACTGGAACCCTCCGAACCCACTGCCGACGGAGAGCACGCTGCGCAGCTTCCGGGGGCGGGCGGTGCGCGGCACGTAGTCCAGGTCGCACTCGGGGTCGGGGGTCTGGTAGTTGGCCGTCGGCGGGACCACCTGCCGGTCCATCGCCAGGACGCACGCGACGAGTTCGATGGCGCCGATGGCGCCCAGCGAGTGACCCACCATGGATTTGATGGAGCTCATGGGCGTCTTGTAGGCGTGGTCGCCGAGGGAACGTTTCACCGCCGCGGTCTCGTGGCGGTCGTTCTGCTTGGTTCCCGACCCGTGCGCGTTGACGTAGTCGATGGCGGAGCTGTTGATCCGGGCGTGGCCGAGGGCGGTGTCGATGGCGCGCGCCATCTCCAGGCCCTCGGGCGTCAGTCCGGTCATGTGGTACGCGTTGCCGAAGGTCGCGTAGCCACCGATCTCGCAGTACACGGTCGCGCCACGGGCGCGGGCGTGCTCCAGCTCCTCGAGGACGAGTACCGCTCCGCCCTCGCCCATGACGAACCCGTCACGGTCGGCGTCGAACGGCCGGGAGGCGTGCTCCGGGTCGTCGTTGTTCGCCGACGTCGCCTTGATCGCGTCGAAGCACGCCACGGTGATCGGGGATATGGGCGAGTCCGACGCGCCGGCTATGCACACGTCCATCCGCCCGTCCTCGATCGCGTGGAACGCGTAGCCGATCGCGTCGAGTCCGGAGGTGCAGCCCGTCGAGACGGTCTGCACCGGACCGTGGGCACCGATCTGTTCGGCGACCGCCGATGCGAGGGTGCTCGGCGAGAACGCGCGCTCGAGATATGGCCCCGCCGGGCGGTGGTCCACGTCCCAGCGCGCGCCCGAACCGCTGACGGCGACGTAGTCGTGCTCGAGGCGCGTGGTGCCGCCGACCGCGGTGCCGAGCGACACCCCGATCCGCCAGGGGTCCTCGTTCTCGGGGTCGAGACCGGAGTCCTGTACGGCTTCCCGGGCGGCCACCAGCGCGAACTGGATGTACCGGTCCGAGCGCGCCACCAGCTCGGCTTCGAGACCGTGCCGCGCGGGGTCGAAGTCGACCTCGGCGGCGATACGCGAGCGGAAGCCCTCGGGGTTGAAGAGCGTGATGCCCCTCGTTGCCGTGCGTCCGCTCGCGAGCAGGTCCCAGAACGCCGGGGCGCCGACACCGCCGGGGGCGACGATGCCGACCCCGGTGACCGCCACCCGCCGGTTCACGAAACGGCCCCAGTCCGTTCCGGCGGCCTGCCCTGCTCGGCAGCCTCCTCGACATGCTCGGTGTCGACGTGCCCGAGTTCGGGGCGCGGCGCGAGCGGGCCGAGGTGGAAGACCATACGGGCCTCCTCGTTGCCGACGTTGCGGAACCGGTGCCGCACGTTCAGCGGGATCATGAGGCCCTGGTCGGGACTCATGGAGTGCGTCTCGCCGTCCAGGTCCACCTCCAGGAGCCCCTTCACCACGTACACGAACTCCTCCGAGTACGGGTGGTAGTGCTCGGCGATGGACTCACCGGGCGGCACGATCGCCAGGCCCATGAACCCGCTCGTCGCGCCCACGGCCGTCGGCGTGAGCACGGCGCGCAGGTCACCGCCTCGCCGGGTGTTGGGCTGGGTCTCGCTGAGGTCCACGATGCGTGGGCTGTGCGTGGTCATGCTGCTTCCTCCAGATGCAGGGTCCCGGTGGTTCGGCCCGCTGGCCGCTTCGCCGGGCGCGGGGTCAGTGCGCCGTCAGGACTCGGGCGGCGCGCTCCGGTCGGTGATGAGCTGCATGTCGGAGCGCGCGAGGAAGCGCGAGATCTCCGCGTCGGTGGTCGGCACGCCCTCCTCGCCGTCGGCGAGGAGCTTGGCGAGGCAGGCGGCCTTGCGGTCACCCGCGACGCCGAGTGCCAGTGCGGGGTGCCCGTCCAGCGGCCCCACGACGTCCACCAGGCGGACAACGATGTCGTCGCGCTGGAAGACCGTGCTGCCGGCGATCGGGTTCCCGGGGCTGTCGGCCGCCGCCTCGTCCTGCTTGGCGAGCATCCGGGCCAGGGCCATCCCGCAGCCCTCCTTGGCCTGGTAGAACAGCGCGTGCCGGTTGAGCTCGTCGGTGTCCATTCCGTCGCCCGCGACATGGTGCACGGCGGGCAGTGCGGCACGGGTGAAGAAGAGCCGCGCGGAGTTGGAGTCGTCGAGATCCCGGTCCTGCTCCAGGTACGGGTTGATGGCGTCCTCGACGGCCCGCACCTCGGGCTGCCGTGCCACATGCCGCAGTGCGGCCATCAGGTCGCCCTGCACCTCGATCGCCCTGACGACACGGTTGCCGTGCATGAAGAGCGAGGTGCGGCGCAGCCGGGTGTTGTCGTCGACGCGAGCCGACGGCGAGGTGTAGCCGGCAAGGATCTTGGCGACCTTCTCCTCGGTGCCCGGCTTGACCGTGAAGGTCAGCGCGTGCCGGACCACTCCGTCGCCGACGCGAGGAGCCGCCTGGAGGCCGCCCTTGCTGGGTGCGAAGGACTCGGTGAACGGCGCTCCGGTCTCCCGCAGCACGCTGAAGCGCAGCGAACGCGTGTCCCGTACGCAGCTGTGGAGCGGCTGGACCGTCTCCACGTGCTCCTCGCTGTTGACCCACGCGAGGAAGGGCGGTGCGCTCTCCCACTCGCTCGTGATGAGCCACTGCGACGGGTTCTCGATCGACTGGCAGAGCTGGTCGTTGATGTGCCCCGGTACGGAGGCGACCTGGTTCCGCATGTGCTCGTACGCCTCGAGGAACTGCTTCTGCGCCCCGTCGTGGAGGTCCAGCAGCAAAATCACCCGAAGCCTGGAGCCGTCGAAGGCGGACTGCGATATCCGTTCCGACAAGGTTGTCATCCTTGTTCACACTCCTTCGCGACCGTGCCAGACATGGCCCGTCGTCAGTTGTCGGTGGAATCCGCACGGTCGAGCCCTGCGGATCCGCAACGATCGCCCCACATGGCCCGGGGGCGCTCCCGCAACCGATCGTGGTCCGGGCCCGCGTCCGGCGCGAGAGCTGAGCACCATGCGGGTGAATGGGCGAGGGAACCCCTGTCCCGCCGGGCATCTAGTTCCCATGGAAGAGAACGCCGATCACCGCGTGCCGGTACTGATCGTCGGCGGGTCCCTGGTGGGCCTGGCCACCTCGATGTTCCTGAGCCGTCATGGCATCGGGCATCTGCTCGTCGAGAAGCACTCGGGCACATCCACACATCCCCGCGGCCGAGGAATGAACGTCCGCACGATGGAGCTGTTCCGCGTCTGCGGAGTGGAACAGGACATCCGCGAGGCGGCGGCCGTCCTCGCCGACAACCACGGAATCCTTCAGGGCGGGTCCCTGACGGGCAATGACTCCGCCTGGCTGTTCAAGGAGATCGACCCGGGCGGCCGGCTGGCGCGGATCAGTCCCGCCGGCTGGTGCCTGTGCAGCCAGAACGACATCGAGCCGGTGCTCTCCGAGCATTCGCGACGGCTCGGGGCGCAGATGCTGTACTCGAACGAGATGCTCTCGTTCGAGCAGGACGCCAACGGTGTCAGCGCGATCGTCAAGGACCGTACGACCGGCGAGCACAGGACCGTGCGCGCCGACTACCTCGTCGCCGCCGACGGGCCGCGCAGTCCCGTCCGGGAACAGCTGGGCATCGGCCAGACCGGCAACGGCGAGCTGTTCCACAACGTCAGCGTCACCTTCAACTCCCGGCAGCTCGCGGACGTCGTCGGGGACCGGCGCTTCATCGTCTGCTACCTGACCAGGCCCGGGGCGGACGGCGCCCTGCTGCCCGTGAACAACGTCGACCGCTGGGTCTTCCACGCGCCGTGGCACCCCGAGGACGGTGAGACCCTCGACGACTTCACCGACGAGCGGTGCGCCGACCACATCCGCCGCGCGGTCGGGGCCGAGGACCTGGATGTCGAGATCACCGGCAAGGCGCCGTGGCACGCGGCCGAACGAGTCGCGGAACGCTACTCGGACGGCCGTGTCTTCCTCGCCGGCGACTCCGCCCACGAGATGTCCCCGACCGGCGCGTTCGGCTCGAACACCGGTATCCAGGACGCCCACAACATCGCCTGGAAGCTGGCGGCGGTGCTGAAGGGCTGGGCCGGACCGGGGCTGCTCGACACCTACGGCAGGGAGCGGCTGCCGGTCGCCCGGGTCACCAGCGAGCGTGCCTCGGCCCGCTCGGCGGAGCACAGCCACCCCGGCTACGCACCCTCGCCCACCTCGGGCGGCGGCCGGCAGGGCGGTGTGCTGATGGTGGCGATGGGCTACGGCTACCGCTCGGGCGCGGTCGTCGGCGTCGACCCCTCGCTGGCCGTGGTGCCCGAGCGCATGCAGCTCTCGGGGGACCCCGGCACCCGGGCCCCGCACATCTGGGTCACCGGACAGAACGGCCGGGTGTCGACGGTGGACCTGTACGAGCAGTCGCTCGTGCTGCTGTGCGCCGAGAACTCACCGTGGCGCGACGGCGCCCGCAAGGCCGCCGCGGGACTGTCCGTACCTCTGGAGGCCTACGCGATCGGCAGCGGGCCCGCCGCCGATCTCGCCCCGGAGGACGGGGAGGACTGGGCCGAGAGGCACGGCACCACCCCCGAGGGCGCGGTGCTCGTCCGCCCCGACGGCTTCGTGGCCTGGCGTTCGCCGGGTGCGGCGGCCGATCCCGAGGCGACGCTGCGGAAGGTGCTCACGGAGGTTCTGAGCCTGGGCTGAGTACTTCCCGGGCGTACAGCAGGTCCGGCACGCGCGACGCATCTGGGCAAACGCGTCGCGCGTGCGGCCGTTGCGCTCTACGGTGCGCGGATAGCCCACCGTATGCGGGAGGTGTAGAAATAGGACATGGCCGCACGCTACGGCCGCCGGCGCTCGGTTCTCAGGATGAGAACCCTCGCAGGTCAGGTCTTTCTCCTGCAGGTGGCGATCGTGGTGTTGCTCGTCGCCGCAGGCATGGGCGCGCTCGTTCTGCAGTCCCGGTCGGACAGTGAGCGCGAGGCCCGCAACCGTTCGGTGGCGGTGGCCGAGACGTTCGCGCACTCGCCCGGCATCGAGGCCGCGCTGGAGAGCCCGGACCCCACCGCGATTCTCCAGCCGCGCGCCGAGGAGGCGCGAAAACGTTCCGGCGTCGACTTCATCGTCGTCCTCAACACCCAGGGCATCCGCTACACCCATCCGCTCCCCGACCGGATCGGCAAGCAGTTCGTCGGCAACCTGGCTCCGGCACGGGCCGGCAAGGTGGTCACCGAGAAGATCACCGGGACCATCGGGCCGCTCGTCCAGGCCGTGGTGCCGGTGCGGGGCGCCGACGGGGCGGTCATCGGCATGGTGTCGGCGGGCATCACGATCGACCATGTCAGCGGTGTCGTGGAGGACCAGTTCCCGCTGCTGCTGGGCGCCGCGGGCGTCGTGCTGCTGCTGACCACCGGCGGCACGGCACTGGTCAGCAGACGGCTGCGACGGCAGACGCACGGCCTCGGGCCCACCGAGATGACCCGGATGTACGAGCACCACGACGCCGTTCTGCACGCCGTACGGGAAGGCGTGCTCATCGTCGACGGCGAGGGGCGGCTGCTGCTCGCCAACGACGAGGCGCGGAGACTGCTGAGTCTTCCGGCGGACGTGGAGGGCCGGCCGGTCGCCGAGCTGGGTCTGGACCCCCGTACCGCCGAGCTGCTGACCTCGGGGCGCATCGCCAGCGACGAGGTGCATATGGTCGGCGACCGGCTGCTCGCAGTGAACCAGCGCTCGACCGACGCGGACGGCGGACCGCCCGGCAGTGTGGCGACGGTCCGCGACACCACCGAGCTCCAGGCACTCAGCGGCCGGGCGGACGTGGCCCAGGCGCGGCTGAAGCTGCTCTACGACGCCGGCACGGAGATCGGCACCACGCTGGACGTGGTGCGCACCTGCGAGGAGCTGACGGAGTTCTCCGTCGGCCGCTTCGCCGACTACGCCACGGTCGACCTGATGTCCGCCGTGCTGCGCGGCGAGGAGCCGACGCCGAGCGGCGGCGGCGCGGAGATGCACCGCGTGGCGTTCCACGGGCTGCGGCAGGACTCGGCGCTCTATCCGCTGGGCACGGCCATCCGCTTTCTGCCGACCACTCCGATGGGCGCGGGCATCGGCAAGGGCGAAGCCGTCCTGGAGCCGGATCTCGCCGCCCTCAGAGGCTGGCAGCAGCAGTCGCCCGTCCGGGCGCAGAAGCTGGTCGACTCCGGATTTCATTCCATGATCGCGGTGCCTCTGCGAGCGCGCGGGGTGATCCTGGGGGTGGCGATGTTCTGGCGCTCCCAGCGGCCGGAGGCCTTCGAGGAGGAGGACCTCTCCCTCGCCGAGGAACTGGTCGCCAGGGCCGCGGTGAGCGTGGACAACGCCCGCCGGTACACGCGCGAGCACACGATGGCGGTGACGCTCCAGCGCAGTCTGCTCCCCCGCGGGCTGCCGGAGCAGAACGCCCTGGACGTCGCCTTCCGCTACCGCCCCGCCCAGGCGGGCCTCGGCGGGCTCGGCGGAGTGGGCGGCGACTGGTTCGACATCATCCCGCTGCCGGGTGCCCGGGTGGCGCTCGTCGTCGGCGACGTCGTGGGGCACGGGCTGCACGCCGCGGCCACCATGGGCCGTCTGCGGACGGCGGTGCACAACTTCTCCACGCTGGATCTGCCGCCCGACGAGCTGCTGTGGCATCTGGACGAACTGGTCGCCCGGATCGACCAGGAGGAGGTCGCCGACGGCAGTGATACCGGCAAGGCGAGCGTCACCGGCGCGACCTGCCTCTACGCGATCTACGACCCGTCCACCGGTACGTGCACGATGGCGCGGGCCGGGCACGTCCAGCCGGTGGTGCTCCACGCGAACGGCACCGCGGACTTCGCGGAGGTCCCCGGTGGTCCACCGCTCGGTCTCGGCGGACTGCCGTTCGAGACGCTGGAGCTCCAGTTGCCGGAGAACAGCAGTCTGGTGCTGTACACGGACGGTCTGGTCGAGGATCGCGAGCGGGACATCGACGACAGTCTGGCCCTGCTGCGCCGTACCGTCGCGGGGCATCCCGACCGCAGTCCCGACGAGACGTGCGAGGCGGTGCTCCAGGCCCTGCTCCCGGAGCGCCCGCGGGACGACATCGCTCTGCTGGTGGGGCGTACCCGGGTGCTCGACCCGGCGAAGGTGGCGGACTGGGAGGTCCGGCAGGATCCGTCGGCGGTGGGCGAGGTCCGGGGGGCCGTGGCACGCACGCTGACGGAGTGGGGTCTGGAGGAGGAGGCGTTCACGACGGAGCTGATCCTCAGCGAGCTCGTCACCAACGCCATCCGCTACGCCATCGGGCCGATCCATGTCCGGCTGATCCTGGACCGCAGCCTGATCTGCGAGGTCTCCGACCACAGCAGCACCTCGCCACATCTGCGCCAGGCCGCGACCACCGACGAGGGGGGCCGCGGGCTGTTCCTGGTGGCCCAGTTCGCCGACCGCTGGGGCACCCGGTACACACCGGACGGCAAGGTGATCTGGACGGAGCAGCCGTTGCCGTCCGAGGACCTGTGACGGGTGGTGAGGGCGCCGGGGTGCTGTGGATCGGCGGCCCGCCCGGCGCCGGCAAGACGACCGTGGCCAGGCTGCTCGCCCGTCGGCACGGTCTGCGCTGGTACAACGCCGACGCGCACACCTGGGAGCACCGGGACCGCGCGCTCGCGGCGGGCCACCCGGCGGCGGTGAGGTGGGAGGCACTGTCGCGTGGGGAGCGGTGGACGGCGCCGGTGGCGGAGATGCTCGCGATGTCCCTGCACCGCGAACGCGGGCCCATGATCCTCGATGATCTCCGGGCGCTGCCGCCCGCCCCGCTGACCGTCGCCGAGGGCACCCCGGTCACGCCCTCGGTCACCGGCGCCGCCGCCGCGGTGTGGCTGCTGCCCACGCCGGCGGTGCAGGAGGCCCGGTTGGCCGAACGCGGTCTGGAGCGGGGCCAGAAGGAGCTCTACCGGTTCCTGGTCCGCGAGATCGCCGAGGAGGTGGAGGCGTACGTGGGTGCGACGGTCGTGGTGGACGGCAGCGACAGCGTCGAGGACACGCTTGCCGAGGTCGGGAAACACCTCGCGGCGGCACTGGCCGAGGGCCCGGTGGAACGGACGGCGGCCGGGCGCGGTGAGCTGCTGCGGTATGCGAACCGGGCTGTCGTCTCCCAGTACCTGGCCTTCTTCGCCCGGCCGTGGGCACCGGGAGATCCGCGGACGACGGTCCTCGCCTTCGCCTGCGAGTGCGGTGCGGACGGGTGCGAGGAGGATGTACGGCTCGCGGTCGCCGCGTTTCCGCAGAGCCCGGTGCTCGCGCCGGGACACGGATGACCGGGGACGCGGACAGGGGGCCGAGGCGAGGGACGCCGGTGGTGCGGTCGGCCCCTGCCGGCCGACCGCGCGCAACTGCCCGCATGGCGGCGGCCGGACGGATCACGTCGGTCAGGGACGGTCCCGCTCCCCCGCGAGCGGCCGGCCGCAGCGCAGATTCCACCGGGCGGCCCGGCCGCTCAGTTCGGTGAGGGTCAGCGGTGCCACGTCGAGCCGCCAGAACACCTCGGTGGGAAGGCCCAGCGCATGGACGGTCACCGCCCGCGCGAAGGCGGGCTCCACGACCGCCAGCACCCGACCCGCGTCGTCGGGCAGGGAACTCAGCCAGTCGCCCGCCCGTGCGCAGAGAGCCGTCAGGGACTCGCCGCCGTGCGGGACGGCCGACGGGTCGGACAGCCAGGCGGCCACGGCCTCGGGTTCGCCCGCGCTCACCTCGTCCAGCCGCCGTCCTCGCCAGCGGCCCATGTCCCAGTCGGCGAGCCGGTCCACGGGCTCGGCCCGAAGCCCCAGCGCCTCGGCCGTCGCGCGGCAGCGCAACGACGGTCCGCACAACGGCCGTTCGACCCGGGGCAGATCACCCGCGGCGGCCCGCGCCGCGCGTGCCCCGAGCTCGTCCAGCGGCTCGTCCGCCCCGAAGCGCGCCTCCCGTACGGCGGCCGTCGTCGCAGGTGAGACCAACATCACCCGTACTGTCATCGGTTGCCCGTCCTTCCCGCCGCAGTGCCCACGGCGCAAGCACATCACGGGTGTTCCGGTGTTCTGCCGCGCCCCCACGCGCCGTAGCGGCGCGGGCCCGCAAGCGGTACGGTCGCGTGGACATGACGACGGTGTGACGGAAGTCCGGTGAGAATCCGGCACGGTCGCGCCACTGTGAACCCGTACCTCTGCGGGAAGTCAGACCCAGCACCTTCGTCTCAGGCACCACGATCGGGACGCGTGTTCCCCCAGGAGGTTCTGCCATGGCTCAGTCCGTTGCGCCCACCACCACCGCGCCGGCCATCACTCCCATCTCGCTCAAGGCGATTGCTCCCTGGGCGGTCTTCTTCGGCATTCTGATGCTGGTTCTGCTGTACTTCGTCGGCGCCGAGCAGGGCGCCACCTCCCTCATCGCCGGTGAGAACGTTCACGAGTGGGTCCACGACGGACGCCACCTGCTCGGCTTCCCCTGCCACTGAGATCCCGGGGGAACGATCATGAACTCCATATCTGTGAGAGCCCTGCTCGTCCGCGGCATGCTCGCCGGACTGGTCGCGGGCGCGGTCGCCATGGCCGTCGCGTACTTCCTGGGTGAGGGTCCCGTCGACTCCGCCATCGCGTTCGAGGAGAGCCACTCCCACGAGCACGGCGGCGAGGAACTGGTCACCAGGGCCATGCAGTCGACCGCGGGTCTCGCCACCGGTGTGCTCGTCTTCGGTGTCGCGGTCGGCGGTATCGCCGCCCTCGCCTACTGTGTCGCGCTCGGCCGCATCGGACGGTTCGGTCCGCGCGCCACGGCCGCGCTGCTCGCGCTCGGCGCGCTGCTGAGCGTGTACGTCGTGCCGTATCTGAAGTACCCGCCGAACCCGCCGGCCGTCGGTGACCCCGACACGATCGGCCAACGGACCTCGCTGTACTTCCTGATGGTCCTGCTCAGCGTGCTGCTGTCGGTGGCCGCGGTGATCCTCGGCAAGCGGCTGGCTCCGCGCCTGGGCAACTGGAACGCGACGATCGCCGCGGGCGGCGCCTTCGTGGTCGCCGTCGGTCTCGCGTACGCGTTCCTGCCGTCGTTCAACGAGGTACCGAAGGGCTTCCCGGCCACGGTGGTCTGGGAGTTCCGGCTGGCGACGCTGGCCATCCAGGCCACGCTGTGGACCGTCTTCGGTCTGGTCTTCGGCTTCCTGGCCGAGCGGCTTCTGACGCCGAGGACCGTGCCGGCGGCGGAGGGAAGCGCCTCGGCCTCTCCTGCCGTGGCAGCCAACTGATTCACCGTCAGTATCCAGGAGCCCGCCGGGAGACCGGCGGGCTCCTGTGCTTCGGCCGCCCCGGCCCCTCGCAGAAGGGCCGGGGCATCACCTCACGAGCGGGGCGGGCCGGGGCATCACCTCACCCATCGGGGGCTTCGTCCCTCGGAGTTCAGCGCCTGAACGTCACGCCGACCTTCTCCGGAGCCTCTCCCGCGGCTCCACGGCACTGCGCGTCCGTCCTCGGCTCGGCGGTCGCGAGCCGGGCGACGACGAGCGTCAGGCAGCGGCCGAGCGCCTGCTGACCGTAGTGGTTGGGGTGCAGGAGCTCCTGTGCCTCGTCAGCGGGGAGTTCGGTCCTCGTCCGCGGCACGTAGCGGGCCCATTCGGCCTTGGCGGCGGGCGGTGAGACGACGGCGCCGTCCGCGGCGAACGCGGTCTGGAGAGGCTGCTTGCCGCAGACCTGGTGGCCTTCGAGCAGCCGGCCGAGGTCGACGTGGTCGGCACCGGTCCGCACGGCCGCCTTCTTGATCTCCCGGTTGAGGGCTGCGCCCAGGCCGGTCGCGATCCAGCGCAGGTCACGGTTGTAGAAGGGACAGCCGTACACGCTCCAGCGGTCCCAGCCGTTCTCGTCGTGCGCGGCGGTCGTGGCCGCCTTCCCCGAGGCCAGCGGCATCGGATAGGACTGCACGAGGACGCGCGGGGTGGACCCGGTGTCCTTGACCGCTGCCCGGACCGCCTCGACGGCCTGGGCCACCTTGGCGCCCACGGTGCGCACCCGCTCGGCGGCCGGGCCGGTGACCGCGGGGTCGGTCGAGCAGTAGCGGTCGTTCTTCCAGGCGTCGGCGCACACCGTCATCGTGTCCGTCAGGCGGACGTCGTTCCCGCCGACCGAGACGACGACCACGGTGACGTTGTTCTCGGTGGCCAGCGTCCTCAGCCGGGCCAGCTGGGACTCCTCCGCGCGGAAGTTCCGCGACAGATGCGTCGTCGCCGCCCCGGAACAGGCGATGTTGAAGCGCTTCGGGGCGCCCGCACCGATGACGGCGGCGTCCGCGCGGTGGCAGCCGGGGCTGTAGATCTTCTCCAGACCGATGCCCGCGGTCTTCACGCGGTCGGTCGCATCCCGCAGGGCCTGCGGGATACCGCCGAAGTTCTTGAGCCCTTCGGCGTTCCCCTGCCAGCGGGCGCCCTCGCCGGAAAGGAAGCTGTCGCCCATGGTCACCAGGGCGTCGGGCCTCACCTCGGCCGCCACGGCGGCCGGAGTGCCGAACGCGGCCGTGGCCGGCAGTACCGCGAGGGCGCACAGCGCCGCTGCGATCCGGTACCGGCGTCCGCGCACCGTCCCGGACCCGGCCTGGGCGAGGGCCTGCCCAGTGGTGCCGGGCCCGGTGGTGGACGGCGCGGATCCGGTCGTGGCAGGGGCGGGGCATGTGGTCATCGGCGAGTCCTTCCGCAGTGGTTCCCCCTCTCACTCAGTGATGTTGGAGTCGGCGCGGGACCGTCAGTCCTGCCGGAGCGGGAAGTCACCCGTACGGAGCGGGACGGCTCGGCCGGCCGCGGAGGTCCGATTCGTTCAAGACCCGCCGCGCGCACCCTGCCTAGATTGGCCGCATGACTCCACGACTCGACGCGATCGGCATCGTCGCCTCCGACATGGCCGCATCTCTCGCCTTCTACCGCCGCATCGGCCTGGACATCCCGGCCGACGCCGACAACGCCCCGCACGCCGAGGCGACGCTGCCCAACGGGTTGCGCGTGCTGTGGGACACCGAGGAGACCATCCGCTCCTTCGACCCCGAGTGGACCCGCCCCACGGGTGGCGGCGAACGCATCGGCCTCGCCTTCCGCTGCGACGGCCCGGCCGAGGTGGACGCCGTGTACGCGGACCTCACCGCCGCCGGGTACCAGGGGCACCTCAAGCCCTGGGACGCGGTGTGGGGGCAGCGCTACGCCGTGGTGCTGGACCCCGACGGCTGCGGGATCTCGTTCTTCGCGGACTCCGCGTAAGCGCTGAGGGTCGTACCGCCGAGGTCCCGCATCTCCCGGGCGAGGTGCGCCTGGTCGGCGCAGCCCGCGGTCAGTGCGGCGTCGGCGTACGGCACTCCGGCCCGCACCAGCGTCAGCGCGCGCTGGAGCCGCAGCACCCGGGCCAGGGTCTTGGGCCCGTATCCGAAGGCGAGCAGGGAGCGGCGGTGCAGCTGGCGGGCGCCGAGGCCGGCCGCGGAGGCGGCGCCGGCGACGGTGCCGCCCTCGTCGAGGCGGCGGACGACCTCGCCCAGCACCGGGTCGGGACGGTCGGCGTCCGCGGCGCGGGCGATCGCCACGGTCTCCAGCTCCCCGACGGGGTCGGCGGCCGTCAGAATGCGTTCGGTGAGCCGGCGGCCCTCGGCCGCACCCCACAGATCGGCGATGTCGACGCGCCGGTCGCGCAGTTCGTGCGCCGGTACGCCGAGGAGCGCGGGCGCGGTGCCGGGGGCGAACCGGACACCCATGGCCGTGATGAGCCGGGTGTCCGGGATCTGGGCACGGGAGTCGGGACCGGCGACGAGGAGCCGGCCGTCGACCACCATGAGGTCCATACAGCCGTCGGGCAGTACGGGGTGGGCGGGACCCGGGCGCTCGGCCGGGGTGCGGGTCCACACGACGGCGCCCTCCAGGCGCGACGGGCGTTCCACGTACATGCCACCGAGGCTAGTGCGTCGCGCAGGCGCCGTCGCGCGTCCGGGGACAGCGCGGACCAACGGCCTCAGGAGCCCGCCGTCACTCCCCCGGCGGCGCCTGCTTGTGGTGCTCCCTGCCGGAGTGCAGCCGGGAGCGTACGTCGTCCGGGGGCAGGAAGCGCGACCAGCGCTCCGGGAACTCCGAGGGCATGGGCGCGTCGTCGCCGTCCGCCTCGTCGTCGTCCGGGTCGTCGTACATGTGCGCCGCCTTCGCGCGGGCCAGGATCTCCGCCGCCTGGGCGGCGCGCATGCGCTCGTTGGCGGCGCGGGCCGCCGCCGTCGCGACCGACGGCCAGACACGGTCGATCGCGGCATTGACGGCGGCGCCGACGAGCACCGCGAAGGCGGTCAGACCGATCCAGAGCAGGACGGCGATGGGCGCCGCGAGCGAGCCGTAGATCGTCGGGCCCTCGACCGTGCTGGTGAGGTAGATCCGCAGCAGGAAGCTGCCGAGCACCCACATCGCGAGCGCCACCAGGGCGCCGGGGACGTCCTCGATCCACGGGGAGCGCACGGGTACGGACACGTGGTACAGCGTGGTCAGGAAGGCGATGGACAGCAGGATGACCACCGGCCAGTACAGAACCGCCACCACTTCCGTGCCCCATGGCATCAGCTCCACCACCCGGTCGGGGCCGACGACCGCCAGGGGCAGGACCACCGCCCCGATCAGCAGGGCGATGATGTAGAGCAGGAACGCGAGCAGGCGGGTGGCGACGATGCCCCGCTGGCCGTCGAGGCCGTACATCACGGTGATGGTGTCGATGAAGACGTTGACCGCGCGCGACCCCGACCACAGGGCGATCGCGAAACCGATGGAGATGATGTCCGGCCGGCCGCCGTGGGTGACGTCCTCCAGCAGCGGCTTGGCGATCTGGTTGACGCCCCGGTCGGACAGCACGGTGCCCACCGCGGTGAGGATGTTCTCCTCGATGGAGGCGACGGTGGTGGTGTCCGTCCAGTCGTCTATGTAGCCGAGCAGACCGATCAGGCCCAGCATCAGCGGCGGCAGGGACAGCAGCGTGAAGAACGCGGCCTCGGCCGCGAGGCCCAGAATGCGGTACTCGATGCACGAGTTGACCGTGTCTTTCAGGAGCAGCCACGCCATCTTCCGCTTCGAGACGTTGCGGTAGAGGACCCGGGCCCGGTGGAGCCGTCCCGGTGGCCGCTCGGGTGTTTCATTTGCTGCCTGCACCTCCTTACCGTATCGGCATGGCAGCTACCACCCACACAGTGACCAACCAGGCTCCACCCCTGGTGGGGTACGACGTCTACACGTCCGACCGGGCCCTCACCGAAGCCGTGGAGCGGCATGTCGCACCGGGCCTTCTCGACGAGGCACGAGAGGAGCTCTCGGAACTCGGCCGCAGCGCCGGATCCGCCCAGGCGCAGGAGTGGGGGACGCAGGCGAACGAGAACCCGCCGAAGCTGCGGACGCACGACCGGTACGGCAACCGGATCGACGAGGTCGACTTCCATCCCTCCTGGCACCGGCTGCTCGGCCACGGCGTCACCTCGGGTCTGACGAACGCCTGGGGCAGGCCCGCCGGACACGTCCGGCGCGCGGCCGGTTTCCTGGTGTGGACGCAGGCCGAGCCCGGACACGGCTGTCCCCTGTCCATGACGCACGCGGCCGTGCCCGCGCTGCGGACGGATCCGGCGCTGGCCGCCGAGTGGGAGCCGAAGCTGACGTCGCAGATCTACCAGGAGGACCTGCGGCCCGCGGCCGACAAGCCGGGTGTGCTGTTCGGGATGGGGATGACCGAGAAGCAGGGCGGCAGCGACGTCCGGGCGAACACGACCCGGGCCGAGCCGGTCGGCGGGGACGGCGAGTATCTGCTCACCGGTCACAAGTGGTTCTGCTCCGCCCCGATGTCCGACGGCTTTCTGGTCCTCGCCCAGGCCGCCGAGGGACTGACGTGTTTCCTCGTGCCGCGGATCCTCGACGACGGCACCCGCAACGTGTTCCGGATCCAGCGGCTCAAGGACAAGCTGGGCAACCGGTCGAACGCGTCGAGCGAGGTGGAGTTCGACGGGACGTGGGCGCGCCGGGTCGGTGACGAGGGGCGCGGCGTGCGCACGATCATCGAGATGGTGGCGGCGACGCGGCTCGACTGTGTACTGGGGTCGGCGGCGCTGATGCGGCAGTCGGTGGCGCAGGCCGTGCACCACTCCGTGTACCGCAGCACCTTCGGCGGTCCGCTGATCGACAAGCCGTTGATGCGCAACGTCCTGGCGGACCTGGCGCTGGAGTCGGAGGCGGCCACGGCGCTCGGGCTGCGGCTGGCCGCCGCGTACGACGCCGACACGGAGGAGGAGCGGGCTTTCCTGCGCCTCGCCGTGCCCGCCGCCAAGTACTGGGTGACCAAGCGGTGCACGCCGACGGTCGCCGAGTCGCTGGAGTGCCTGGGCGGCAACGGCTATGTCGAGGAGTCGGGCATGCCCCGGCTGCTGCGCGAGTCGCCGCTCAACTCGATCTGGGAGGGTTCGGGCAATGTCCAGGCGCTGGACCTTCTGCGCGCGCTCCAGAGGGAGCCGCAGGCTCTGAACGCCTTCCTCCAGGAGGTGGGCCGGGCGCGCGGGGCGGACCACCGGCTGGACGCGGCGATCAAGGACCTGCTGACGGAGCTGGCGGACCTGGACGGCATCGAGGCACGGGGGCGCCGGCTGGCGGAGCGGATCGCGCTGGTGCTCCAGGGTTCGCTGCTGGTGCGGTGGGCACCGCCGGAGGTGTCGGACGCGTTCTGCGCCTCACGGCTCGGCGGTGACTGGGGTACGGCCTTCGGCACCCTGCCGCACACGCTCGACCTGGCATCGGTCGTCGAACGGGCGCGGCCCGGGGTGTGAGACGGCGCGGCTGACACGGCCCCGGGGTGGTGCGGAGACGGACGGCACCACCCCGGGGCCGTGCACCGCTGCATCCGCTGTGTCCGCCGCGTCCGCCGGGTCCGCCGCGTCCACTGTGTCCGCTGTGTCCGCTGCGTCCCGCGTATCCGCTGTGTCCCGCGTATCCCGCGCAGGCGCATCCGCCGTGTCCGCGCAGGCACACGTGCGCGATGACGGCGACCGGCGCGAGTCCCGGGCCCGCCGGTCCACCGTCCGACCCCCCTTGCGCCCGACCGCCCCCCTCATGGTTCCCTGGCGCTCATGAGCATCACCGTGACCACCTGGCACCTGGAGCAGACCTCCCCCTCCGATCTGCGGCCCGCGGCCGCCCCCGGGGACGACGTGCGCATCGTGCGCGCCGAGGTGCCGTCGCCCGAGTTCAGCCGGTTTCTGTACACGGCCGTCGGCGGCGACATCCGGTGGACCGACCGGCTCACGATGACGTACGCGCAGTGGGACGAGGTGCTCGGCAGGCCGGGCACCGAGACCTGGGTGGCGTACGACCGGGGCACACCGGCCGGCTACGCGGAGCTGGAGGCCCAGGACGGCGGCTCGGTGGAGATCGTCTACTTCGGTCTCGTCCCCGCGTTCCGGGGGCGCGGCATCGGCGGCCATCTGCTGTCGTACGCGACGGCGAGGGCGTGGGACCTGGCGGAACGCCGGCCCGGCATCGCGCCGACGAAGCGCGTCTGGCTGCACACCTGCTCCAAGGACGGCCCGCACGCCATGGACAACTACCTGCGGCGCGGCTTCTCCCTCTTCGACACCACCGTGGAGGAGGAGCAGGAGTCGGCCACGCCCGGCCCCTGGCCCGGCGCCCACGGCTGAGTGACCGGCAGCACACGTCTCACAGTCCGGGACATCCTTGTCCACATCGTGGATAATGGTGGACTGCCGTCGGATCCGCGTGACACGCTTCCGTCATGTCTCGAGCTGGAATTGCCTTGGTGAGTCGGCGGCACGTCGACCTCGGCCGCATGTCCAGCGCCATCTGTCCGGTCTGCTGACAGACCAGCACAGCCGAGCATTCCCCACTGAGCAACCGCCCTGCGCACCGACGCGCCTCCGCGCGAGTGTGCAGCTCAGAGCCGCCCTCCTGCAGTCTCGAAGGACGTACAGCCATGGCCTCCACCCCCGAAAAGCCCACTCCCGCCGCGTCGCGTCGCAAGACCGGACGTCACCGCGGCGAGGGCCAGTGGGCTGCTGGGCACATGACGCCGCTCAACGCCAACGAGCAGACCAAGAAGGACGACGACGGTCTCAACGTGCGGACACGCATTGAGACGATCTACGCCCACCGCGGCTTCGACTCCATCGACGGCGCCGACCTGCGCGGCCGCATGCGCTGGTGGGGTCTCTACACCCAGCGCAAGCCCGGCATCGACGGCGGCAAGACCGCGATCCTGGAGCCGGAGGAGCTGGACGACAAGTACTTCATGCTGCGCGTCCGGATCGACGGCGGACGGCTGACCACCGAGCAGCTGCGGGTGATCGGCGAGATCTCCCAGGAGTTCGCGCGTGGCACCGCCGACCTCACCGACCGGCAGAACGTGCAGTACCACTGGATCCGCATCGAGGACATGCCGGAGATCTGGCGCCGCCTCGAAGGGGTCGGCCTGTCGACGACCGAGGCCTGCGGTGACACCCCCCGCGTGATCCTCGGCTCGCCCGTCGCCGGTATCGCCGAGGACGAGATCATCGACGGCACGCCCGCCATCGAGGAGATCCACCGCCGGATCATCGGCAACAAGGCCTTCTCGAACCTGCCGCGCAAGTTCAAGTCCGCGGTCTCCGGATCTCCGCTGCTGGACGTGGCGCACGAGATCAACGACATCGCCTTCGTCGGGGTGAACCACCCCGAGCACGGCCCCGGTTTCGACCTGTGGGTCGGCGGCGGGCTCTCCACCAACCCCAAGATCGGCGTCCGGCTGGGCGCCTGGGTGCCGCTGGACGAGGTGGCCGACGTCCACGAGGGCGTCATCTCGATCTTCCGGGACTACGGCTACCGCCGGCTGCGCACCCGTGCCCGGCTGAAGTTCCTGGTCGCCGACTGGGGGCCGGAGAGGTTCCGTCAGGTGCTGGAGGACGAGTACCTGAAGCGCAAGCTCGTCGACGGCCCCGCGCCCGAGCAGCCCGTACAGCAGTGGCGCGACCACGTCGGTGTGCACCGGCAGCAGGACGGCCGGTTCTACGTCGGGTTCGCCCCGCGCGTCGGACGCATCGACGGAGCCACCCTCACCAAGATCGCGGACGTGGCCGCGGAGCACGGCTCCGGCCGGCTGCGGACCACCGTCGAGCAGAAGATGATCGTGCTCGACGTCGAGGAGGACCGGATCGAGTCGCTCGTGTCCGGCCTGGAGGCGCTCGACCTGCGGGTGAACCCCTCGCCGTTCCGGCGCGGCACCATGGCCTGCACCGGCATCGAGTTCTGCAAGCTGGCGATCGTCGAGACGAAGGCGCGCGGCGCCTCGCTGATCGACGAACTCGAGCGGCGCATGCCCGAGTTCGACCAGCCGGTCACCATCAACATCAACGGCTGCCCCAACGCCTGCGCCCGGATCCAGGTCGCGGACATCGGCCTCAAGGGCCAGTTGGTCCTGGACGACGAGGGCAATCAGGTCGAGGGCTTCCAGGTGCACCTCGGCGGCGCGCTCGGCCTGGAGCCCGGCTTCGGCCGCAAGGTGCGCGGGCTGAAGGTCACCTCCGCCGAACTGCCCGACTACGTCGAGCGGGTCCTCAAGCGCTTCGAGGCGGAGCGCGAGGACGACGAGCGCTTCGCCACCTGGGCGGCGCGTGCCAGCGAGGAGGCCCTCTCATGAGCGAGCGCGCCGCCCCGTTCTACTGCCCCTACTGCGGCGACGAGGACCTGCGTCCGAACGAGCAGGGACACGGCGCCTGGGAATGCGCGGCATGCAACCGGGCCTTCCAGTTGAAGTTCCTCGGGCTGCTGACCCGTGGACTTCAGCGCAACGACGGTGGAGGGGACGAGATATGACGCTGACTCAGACGAATCTCCGGCAGCTCGCCGAGCAGGCCGGGCGGGAGCTCGAGGACGCGCCGGCCCTGGACATCCTGAGGTGGGCGACCGAGACCTTCGGGGCTCGCTTCTGCGTCACCTCCTCGATGGAGGACGCGGTCGTCGCCCATCTCGCCTCCCGCGCCCTGCCGGGCGTGGACGTCGTCTTCCTCGACACGGGCTACCACTTCGAGGAGACCATCGGCACGCGGGACGCCGTCGAGGCCGTGATGGACGTCAACGTCATCACGCTCACCCCCCGCCAGTCGGTGGCCGAGCAGGACGCCGAGTACGGCCCGAAGCTGCACGACCGCAACCCCGACCTGTGCTGCGCGCTGCGCAAGGTCAGGCCGCTGGAAGAGGGTCTGACCGGGTACGACGCCTGGGCGACCGGGCTGCGCCGCGACGAGTCCCCGACCCGGGCGAACACCCCGGTCGTCGGCTGGGACGAGAAGCGGCAGAAGGTCAAGGTCTCGCCGATCGCCCGCTGGACGCAGGACGACGTGGACGCCTACGTCGCCGAGCACGGCGTCCTCACCAACCCGCTGCTGACGGACGGTTACGCCTCCGTCGGCTGCGCGCCCTGCACCCGCCGGGTGCTGGAGGGCGAGGACGCACGCGCCGGCCGCTGGGCCGGGAGCGGCAAGACCGAGTGCGGGCTGCACGGCTGATGAACGACGACGAGAAGCAGCGGGAGAAGCACGTGACTGGGGCCACCGTCTGGCTCACCGGTCTGCCGAGTGCCGGCAAGACCACGATCGCCTACGAACTCGCCGCACGGCTGCGCGCCGGCGGACACCGCACGGAGGTGCTCGACGGCGACGAGATCCGCGAGTTCCTCTCGGCGGGACTGGGCTTCAGCCGCGAGGACCGCCACACCAACGTCCAACGGATCGGCTTCGTCGCCGAACTGCTGGCGTCCAACGGTGTCACGGCACTCGTCCCGGTGATCGCGCCGTACGCGGACAGCCGTGAGGCGGTGCGCAAGCGGCACGCGGCGGAGGGCACCGCGTATGTCGAGGTGCATGTCGCCACCCCGGTGGACGTCTGCTCCGAGCGCGATGTGAAGGGGCTCTACGCCAAGCAGGCGGCGGGCGAGATCAGTGGACTCACCGGCGTCGACGACCCGTACGAGGAGCCGGCGAGCCCGGATCTGCGGATCGAGTCGCAGAACCAGACCGTTCAGCAGTCCGCGGCGGCGCTGCACGCGCTGCTCATCGAGAAGGGCCTGGCATGACGACGAGCGTCAACCATCCGAGCGGGGACGTCGACAGCCCGTACGCCCTGTCCCACCTGGACGCCCTGGAGTCGGAGGCCGTCCACATCTTCCGCGAGGTGGCGGGTGAGTTCGAGCGGCCGGTGATCCTCTTCTCCGGCGGCAAGGACTCCATCGTCATGCTGCACCTCGCGCTCAAGGCGTTCGCGCCCGCCCCGGTCCCCTTCACACTGCTGCACGTCGACACCGGGCACAACTTCCCCGAGGTCATCGAGTACCGCGACCGCACGGTCGAACGGCACGGTCTGCGTCTGCACGTGGCGTCCGTCCAGGAGTACATCGACGCGGGCACCCTGCGCGAGCGGCCCGACGGCACCCGCAACCCGCTGCAGACCGTCCCGTTGACCGAGGCGATCCAGCAGCACCGCTTCGACGCGGTGTTCGGCGGCGGACGGCGCGACGAGGAGAAGGCGCGCGCCAAGGAGCGGGTCTTCTCGCTGCGCGACGAGTTCTCGCAGTGGGACCCGCGCCGGCAGCGCCCCGAGCTGTGGCAGCTCTACAACGGCCGGCACGCGCCGGGCGAGCACGTCCGGGTCTTCCCGCTCTCCAACTGGACCGAGCTGGACGTCTGGCAGTACATCCAGCGCGAGAAGATCGACCTGCCGGGGATCTACTTCGCCCACGAGCGCGAGGTGTTCGCCCGCGGCGGCATGTGGCTGACCGCCGGCGACTGGGGCGGCCCCAAGGAGTCCGAGTCGGTGGAGACCCGGCTCATCCGCTACCGCACGGTGGGCGACATGTCCTGCACCGGCGCCGTCGACTCCGACGCCACCACGCTCGATGCCGTGATCGCCGAGATCGCCGCCTCCCGGCTCACCGAGCGGGGCGCGACCCGTGCCGACGACAAGATGTCCGAGGCCGCGATGGAAGACCGCAAGCGCGAAGGGTACTTCTAGCCATGACGACCACCACCGGGCAGCTCGCCGGGATCTCGGCCACCACCCTGCTGCGTTTCGCCACCGCCGGCTCCGTCGACGACGGCAAGTCCACGCTGGTCGGACGGCTGCTGCACGACTCCAAGTCCGTTCTCACCGACCAGTTGGAGGCCGTGGAGCACGCCTCCCGCTCGCGCGGTCAGGAGACGCCGGACCTGGCGCTGCTCACCGACGGCCTGCGGGCCGAGCGGGAGCAGGGCATCACCATCGACGTGGCGTACCGCTACTTCGCCACCGCGCGCAGGCGGTTCATCCTCGCCGACACCCCGGGCCATGTGCAGTACACCCGCAACATGGTGACCGGCGCGTCGACGGCCGAGCTCGCGGTCGTCCTGGTCGACGCGCGCAACGGGGTGGTCGAGCAGACCCGCCGGCACGCCGCCGTCGCCGCTCTGCTGCGCGTCCCGCACGTCGTCCTCGCGGTGAACAAGATGGACCTCGTCGACTACGCCGAGCCCGTCTTCGCCGCCATCGCCGAGGAGTTCACCGCGTACGCGGCCTCCCTCGGCGTGCCCGAGATCACCGCGATCCCGATCTCGGCGCTCGCCGGTGACAATGTGGTCGACCCGTCCGCGAACATGGACTGGTACGGCGGCCCGACCGTGCTGGAGCACCTGGAGACGGTGCCGGTCAGCCACGATCTGACGAGCTGCCACGCACGGCTTCCGGTGCAGTACGTGATCCGTCCGCAGACCGCCGAACACCCGGACTACCGCGGCTACGCGGGCCAGATCGCCGCCGGCACCTTCCGGGTGGGCGAGCAGGTGACCGTGCTCCCGGCGGGCCGCACCTCGAAGATCTCGGCCATCGATCTGCTCGGCAACGCGGTGGACGTCGCCTGGACCCCGCAGTCGGTGACCCTCCTGCTGGAGGACGACATCGACATCTCGCGCGGCGATCTCATCGTGCCGAGCGACGACGCACCGGCCACCACGCAGGACATCGAGGCGACGGTCTGCCATGTGGCGGACCAGCCGCTGACGGTGGGCCGGCGGGTGCTGCTGAAGCACACGACCCGCACGGTCAAGGCGATCGTCAAGGAGATCCCCTCGCGGCTCACCCTCGACGACCTCTCCCAGCACCCGAACCCGGGGCAGTTGGTCGCCAACGACATCGGGCTGGTGAAGGTGCGGACCGCCGAGCCGCTCGCGCTCGACTCGTACGCGCACTCCCGGCGTACCGGATCCTTCCTGCTGATCGACCCCGCCGACGGCACCACGCTGGCCGCGGGTATGGCGGGCGATTCCTTCGCCACCACCGCCGAGGCCGTGCAGGCGGCCGACGACGACGCTGAATGGGACTTCTGATGACCGACGTCTTCTCCACCTTCGCGAAGGAGGGCGGCCGCGTGGGCAGCGGCACCCTCGGCGCGGGATCCGGGGGTGTCGTGCGATGTGCGCGCTGACCCGAATGCACCACAGAACGCTGCACCACAGACGAAGACACAGACCAGTCGACCTCCCGGCCACGCTCCGTAGGACGTGACCGCCGGGCCTCCGAGAGGAACACCTCCCGTGCCTGCCACCCGTACCACTCTGCGCCGCGGCATCGCCGCCGCCGCCGCACTGCCGTTGCTGATCGGCGCACTCGCCTCCTGCGGATACGGCTCCGAGGCCGACAAGGACGACAAGGTCGCTCCCGCCGCGAACGGCAAGAAGCTCTCCGCCGACAGCGTGAAGCTCGGCTACTTCCCGAACCTGACCCATGCCACCGCCCTCGTGGGCGAGCAGGAGGGCATCCTCCAGAAGGAACTGGGCGGGACGCAGATCAAGTCCACGACGTTCAACGCCGGTCCCTCCGAGATCGAGGCGCTGAACGCGGGCGCGATCGACATCGGCTTCATCGGCCCCTCCCCCTCGATCAACGCCTACACCAAGTCCAAGGGGAAGAACCTCCGCATCGTCGGCGGTTCCGCGTCCGGCGGTGTGAAGCTGGTGGTCAACCCCAAGAAGATCAAGACCCTGGACGACCTCAAGGGCAAGAAGATCGCCACTCCCCAGCTGGGCAACACGCAGGACGTTGCCTTCCTCAACTGGATCAAGGAGAAGGGCTGGAAGGTCGACGCCCAGAGCGGCAAGGGCGACGTCTCCGTGGTCCGTTCGGACAACAAGATCACCCCCGACGCCTACAAGTCCGGCTCCGTGGACGGCGCGTGGGTGCCGGAGCCGACCGCCTCCAAGCTGGTCAGCCAGGGCGCCAAGGTCCTGCTCGACGAGTCCGCCCTGTGGCCCGACAAGAAGTTCGTCATCACGAACATCATCGTGTCGCAGAAGTTCCTCAAGGAGCACCCGGACGTCGTCGAGGCGCTGCTGCGCGGCACGGTGAAGACGAACGCCTGGATCAACGCCAACCCGGACAAGGCGAAGGCATCCGCCAACGCCAAGCTGAAGGCGCTCACCGGCAAGGATCTGCCCGCCGACATCATCGACCCGGCGTGGAAGTCCGTGCAGTTCATCGACGACCCGCTGGCAGCGACGCTGCAGGCACAGGCGGACCACGCGGTGAAGGCGGGGCTGCTGGAGAAGCCGGACCTGACCGGCATCTACGACCTGACGACGCTGAACAAGGTCCTGAAGGCCGAGGGCAAGCCCGAGGTCGCCGACGCCGGTCTCGGCGTCAAGTAACCACGTAAGCCCACGTTCCCAGGAGGTGACGACCATGGCCAGCACCCTCACCAAGGACCAGGCCGAGGAGCGCACGACGGCCGGGCACGCCGCCCGTCTCGAGCATGTCTCCAAGTCCTTCGCAGGACCTGCCGGACAGCAGCTCGTCCTGGACGACATCACTCTCGATGTCGCGCCGGGAGAGTTCGTCACGCTCCTGGGGGCCTCGGGCTGCGGTAAGTCCACGCTGCTCAATCTGGTGGCCGGGCTGGACGCGCCGAGCGCCGGGGCCATCGAGACCCCCGGCGGCCGGCCGGCCCTGATGTTCCAGGAGCACGCGCTGTTCCCGTGGCTGACCGCGGGCAAGAACATCGAACTCGCGCTGCGACTGCGCGGTGTCGCCAAGGCCGAGCGGCGCACCGAGGCAGAACGGCTGCTGGAGCTCGTCCGGCTCAACGGCGCGTACGGCAAGCGGGTGCACGAGCTGTCGGGCGGTATGCGCCAGCGCGTCGCCCTGGCCCGTGCGCTGGCGCAGGACAGCCAACTGCTGCTGATGGACGAGCCGTTCGCGGCGCTGGACGCGATCACCCGGGACGTGCTGCACGACGAGCTGACCCGGATCTGGCGCGAGACGAACGTGTCCGTGCTGTTCGTGACGCACAACGTCCGCGAGGCCGTCCGGCTGGCCGAGCGTGTGGTGCTGCTGTCCTCCCGTCCCGGGCGCATCGCCCGGGAGTGGACGGTGGGCATCCCGCAGCCGCGCCGGATCGAGGACGCCGCCGTGGCGGAGCTGTCGATCGAGATCACTGAACAACTGCGTGGGGAGATCCGCCGACATGGCCAGCACTGAGACCACCGCGAAGGTCACCAAGTCCGACGACCTCGCCGGGCTCGAGGCCGGCCTGGACGCACTGGACGCGGTGCAGTCGCACCGCACCCCGGTGCGTGAGGTGCTGCTCAAGAAGGTGCTGCCGCCGCTCACCGCCGTCGCGCTGGTGATCGTGGTCTGGCAGGTGCTGGTGTGGGCGAAGGTCACCGACGAGGGCAGTCTACCCGCGCCGTCCGCCGTCTGGACCAGCGTGTCCGACCTGTGGTTCCAGGGCAGTCTGCTGGAGATCGTGTGGACGAGCATCTCCCGCGGCCTGCTCGGGTTCCTCCTGGCGCTCGCCATCGGCACACCGCTGGGTCTGCTGGTCGCCCGGGTGAAGTTCGTCCGGGCGGCGATCGGCCCGATCCTGTCGGGTCTCCAGTCGCTGCCGTCGGTGGCCTGGGTGCCGCCGGCCGTGATCTGGCTCGGGCTGAACAACCAGATGATGTACGCGGTGATCCTGCTGGGCGCCGTCCCCTCGATCGCCAACGGTCTCGTCTCCGGCGTCGACCAGGTGCCGCCGCTGTTCCTGCGGGCTGGCCGGACGATGGGAGCGACGGGCCTGCGCGGCACCTGGCACATCGTCATGCCGGCAGCGCTGCCCGGCTATGTGGCCGGCCTCAAGCAGGGCTGGGCCTTCTCCTGGCGCTCACTGATGGCCGCCGAGATCATCGCCTCGTCGCCCGATCTCGGCCTCGGACTCGGCCAGTTGCTGGAGAACGGCCGCAACAACTCCGACATGCCCGGGGTGTTCCTGGCGATCATTCTGATCCTGATCGTCGGTATCGCCATCGACCTGCTGATCTTCAGTCCGCTGGAGCGCGCGGTGCTGCGGGGCCGCGGTCTCCTCGTCAAGAGCTGAGTGACGTCATGGCCCGACCCGTACTCCTCGTCGTCGCCCACGGCAGCCGCGATCCGCGGCATGCCGCGACCGTCCATGCACTGGTGAACCGGGTACGGGCCCGGCGGCCGGAGCTGCGGGTCGAGACGGGCTTCCTGGACTTCAACGCGCCGTCGGTGCCACGGGTCCTGGAGCGGCTGGCCGCGGAGGGCACGGAAGAGGTCGTGGCGCTTCCGCTGCTGCTGACCCGCGCCTTCCACGCCAAGTCCGACATCCCCGCCGTGCTGCGGGAGGCATCGGGGAGGCTGCCGCGGCTGCGGGTGCACCAGGCGGAGGTGCTGGGCCCCTCGCCGCTGCTGATCGCCGCGGTGGAACGGCGGCTTCGCGAGGCCGGGCTCGGCCCGGCCGACAAACGCTCGACCGGGCTGGTTCTGGCCTCGGCGGGCTCCACGGACCCGGAGGCGATCGCAGTGATCGCAGAAGTAGCGCGGGAGCTGCGGGACACCGGTTGGTGCGCCGTGCGGCCTGCGTTCGCCTCCGCATCACTGCCCCGCACGGAGGACGCGGTGCGCTCCCTGCGGGCCGACGGCTGCGCGCGCGTCGCGGTGGCCCCGTACGTCATCGCGCCGGGCCGGCTGCCGGACCGGATCGCGGAGGGTGCCGCCGATGCGGACGTCCTGGCGGATGTGCTGGGCCCGTCGCCCGAGCTGGTCGGTCTGCTGCTGGAGCGGTACGACGAGGCGCGGGTCGGGCACCGGATCGCGGCCACTGCCTGACGGCGGACGGCGGCCCGGCCGCGCGGACCGATCACACGCAGCGGACCGCTTCGGCGCGCCACGGCACGCGATCGGGGCGGTCAGGCTCCGAAGCCGGTCTCATGCGCCCACAGATGGGCGCAGTTGGAGCACTGGAGCTGGAGTGTGCCGCCCCGGCTGGAGAGCAGATACCGCCAGTGGGTGCTGCACGAGCGGCCGGCCAGGCAGACGTCGCAGTCCCGGTGGTCGGCGCACCCCGGGCACGTCACCCAGGCGCGTCGTCCGGCGTCCGCCGTGGGATCAAGCGGCAGCACGGCCCTCGCCCTCCCCTCCCGGAAGGACGCCGGCCGCGACCAGCCGGTCGTAGGTCTCCTGCTGCTCTGCGTCGAGGTTCGAGTAGAGCAGGCGGTACGCCTCCTGCTCGCCCGCCAGCACGGCCACCGGGTCCCAGTCGTCCCCGAGTGCGCGGAGCACCGCGGCGCGCCGCCTGACCTCGTCACGGGTCAGGTCCATCTCGAACTCGTGGAGATCCGGAGTCTGGTCGTGGATCATGCCTTGCTTCTCCCGCCGGGTCGCTGACCGAACCCGACGTGTCTATCAAGCGTGTCCGAACCGAGGAAGCGTCAGCTCAAAGGGGTCGTCACCACCTGAAACGGACGGTCGACCCACTGAAGTCACCATCCTCACATTCCAGGCAAACAACCCCGAACGTGCTGGGTTGTGTGAGGGACTCCACAGGTCCGCGGACCCCGTCCGGCCGCTCTCGCGCACCCGTGGCGCAGCGCTCTCGGGCGCGGGGGCGTATGCCCTCAGCCCCGTGGGTCGCGGCCGCTCGTCGCGAGTGCCCGCTCGAAGGCCGTGGCGTCCCCGGCCGCCGGAACGGGGGCGGCGAAGCCGTCGTACTGCCGGTAGACCTCGGCGTGCTCCTCGACGACCGCGAGTACGAACGCACCCGTTTCCTCCGGGAGGCTGAACGCCTGGCCGGTGGACCGGGCCAGGTCCCAGCCGTGGAGAGCCAGTTCCTTGACGATGAGCGAGGCGATCTCCGAGGCGGGCATCGCGGTGAAACCGAGGTCCACCTCCCCCTCCCAGACCTCGGGCACCGACCATGCCTTCAGTGCGCGCTCCAGCTGGACCGCGTACTGCTCGGCCCAGTCCGCCTCGGCGGTGAAGTCCCGTCGCACGAGCTCGTCGGGCAGCTGGACGCGCAGGGCGCGGTGCTCCAGTCCGTGCGAGGAGTACAGGACGAGATGGTTGGCGAGCTCCCGTACGGTCCAGGCGTCACACACGGACGGCATGGTCAGCCGTTCGGGGCTCACGGCGCGTGCGACACGAGCGGCCTCGGCGGCACAGGTGGTCAGGTGCGGGTGAATGCTGTTCATGCCCTCGACGCTAGGGCGACGCCTCCGAGGGGTCTTGAAGAATCGCGACAGCCTCGTCGACCAGGGCGGTCAGCTCGGCGACGGTCATCGAACCGGCCGGCCGGCGCTCACGGGCGAAGCTGTTGGCCACGCGCTGGAGGGTGTCGTTGACCGGGGTCGGTACGCCGTGCAGCCGGCCGAGCAGGGCGATCTCGCCGTTGAGGTAGTCGGACTCGATCGTGCCCGTACCGCGGTCGAGCGACTGCCAGGACGAGCCGCCACGCCGCTTGGAGCCGTCGAAGGGATCGAAGCGGATCTTGTCGGTCCGCACCTCCTTCTGCTCCTCCTCGCCGGCCACCTCGATGCCCGCGGCCGCGAGGACCACGCGGCCCTCCGCCATCACACGCCGGGCGAGGGCGACTCCGGCCTCGTCGGCGAGGACGCCGGTCGCGGCCTCGATCGCGTTGGCGAGGTTGCTGGTGAGCTTCGCGTACTTCCAGCGCATGACGTCGGCGACGACCGGGGCGAGGAAGTTCGACTTCTCCAGGTCGGCGGAGACGCGCCGGGCGGTCTCGTCCGTGCCGCCCGGGAAGCGGCCGATGTGCAGCACTCCGGTCAGCGGCCGGCCGGACGCGGAGACGGCACCCGGTTCGAGGTGGGTCGCGGGCAGGTAGACACACATCCCGTAGACCCTGCGGAACCGGCGCAGCGCCAGACGTTCGCTCTCCACGCCGTTCTGCGCGCAGACCAGGGGCAGCCGCTCCGACGCGGTGCCGCCGCCGTCCACCGGCCGCGCGGCCCAGTCCTCGAGCGCGGCCGTGCTGTCCTGCGTCTTCACGGAGAGCACCAGGACATCGTCCGGCGTCAGCCGCACGGCATCGGCGCGGTCGACGACCGGCAGCCGGTGCGTGCTGGTGCCGTCCGCCGTGGTCAGGCGCAGCCCGCCGTCCCGCAGGGCCGCGTAGTGCGCCCCGCGTGCGACGAGCACCACCTCATGGCCGGCCTCCGCCAGCCGTCCGCCGATCGTGCCGCCGACCGCCCCTGCCCCGATGATGATGTAGCGCATACGTACGAGGCTCGCACAGCCACAGTGGATCTCGCACGGGTCCGCGGTGACACAACCGTGGCGTGGCGGTGACGGCCACGGGGCCCGCACGGTTCACCATCGAGGGAAGGAGGCCGACATGTCGTTCTATTACCACAAGCGGATCACCATCATCCCCAAGCTGCTGCACCTGAACATCGGCTCGCAGGGCTGGTCCTGGACCCTCGGCGGGCGCCGCGCCCACCTCACCCGGGACAGCCACGGGCACCGCAGCGCGTCGGTACGGCTGCCGGGCGGCTTCAGCTGGCGCCGGCACTCCGGGCGGCACTGATCCGCGCGGGGCGGGTCAGCTCCGCGTCAGCTCGACCAGCTTGACGACCGTGTTCCAGTTGCGGGTGGTGGCGACGACGCCCCGGCTGAACCGTGGCCTGCCGAGCGCCTCGGCGAGCTTGGAGCGCCCGAGCCCGTTCGGTGCGTAGAGGTACAGCGCCCGGTCGCCGATCCGGAACTCCTCGGGGGCGAAGGCGGCCGGGTCGATCTCCGCGAACCGTTCGGGGCCGACGGGGTCCGAGAGGTAGGTGACGTGGAGCTGCTTGCCCTCCAGCTCGGCCGCGGGGAACGGACAGTTGTCGGCGATCGCCCGCAGATAGGCGGCGTCACGTACGAGACAGTCGACGCGGAAGCCGAAGCGGTCCTCGATGCCTCGCTCCAGTTCCACCGCGAGGGATCGTTCGTCGCCGGAGGCCGCGTCGAAGACGGCGTTGCCGCTCTGGAGGTGGGTGGCGACGGCCGTATGACCCGACTCCTCGATGAGCGCCCGGAGTTCGGCCATGGGCACTCGCTTGTGCCCGCCCACATTGATCCCGCGCAGAAGTGCCGCATACCTCTTGGTCATCGGCACACCCTAAGGCGACCGCCGCGCCCCGTGGGGGAGGGCGCGGCGGCCGCCTGTTCAGCGCGGGTGGGCGTCGGTCACTCGACGACCTTCAGCAGCTTGTTGGGCGTGCCGGCGCTCGGGTTGGAGATCTTGTCGGCCGTGGCACCGTCGGTGAGGGCCTTGGCGACCTGCTCCGGGGTGGCGTCCTGGTGACCGGCGAGGTAGACGGCCGCGGCACCGACGACATGGGGCGTCGCCATGGAGGTGCCGGAGATCGTCTTGGTGCCCTCGTCACTGTCGTTCCACGCCGACGTGATGTCCGAGCCCGGGGCGTAGATGTCCACGACCTTGCCGAAGTTGGAGAACTCCGACTGTGCGTCCTCCTTGGTGGAGGAAGCCACGGTGATGGCCTCGGTGACCCGTGACGGCGAGCCCTGGCCCGCGTCCGAGGACTCGTTGCCGGCCGCGACCGCGAAGGTGACGCCGGCGGCGACCGCCTTGCGGACGGCCTCGTCGAGCGCCTCGTCCGCGCCGCCGCCGAGACTCATGTTGGCGACGGAGGGGCCCTTGTGGTTCTTGGTGACCCAGTCGATGCCCGCGACGACCTGCTCCGTGGTGCCGGAGCCGTTGTCGTCGAGCACCCGGACGGCGACGATCTTCGCCTTCTTGGCGACACCGTGGCTCGCACCGGCGATGGTGCCGGCGACGTGCGTGCCGTGGCCGTTGCCGTCGTCGGCGTTGTCGTCGTTGTCGATCGCGTCGAAGCCGCTGGTCGCCCGGCCCTCGAAGTCCTTGTGCGTGACCCGGACTCCGGTGTCGATCACGTACGCCGTCACCCCCTCGCCCGCGCTGTCGGGGTAGGTGAACTTGTTGTCGCCCGCCGTGTCGGCCTGGTCGACACGGTCCAGGCCCCACGACGGCGGGTTGTCCTGCGTCGCGTTGGCCCTGAACTTCTTGTTCTGCACGACCTTGTCGACCGCGGGGTCGGCGGCGAGGCGCTTGGCCTCGGTCTCCGTGAGACCGCTCGCGGAGAAGCCGTTGATGGCGGAGCCGTAGTTGCGCTGGAGCTTGCCGCCGTACTCGGTGGCCAGGTCCTGCTTGTCGGCCTTCTTGTCCAGCATCACGATGTAGCTGCCGGCGACCGCGCCTTCGGCGTTGGCCCCGAATATCGTGCCCTCGGCGGGAGTTGCCGCACCGGCGAAGGACGTGCCGAGCACGGTCACTCCGGCCGCTGCCGCGACAGCTGTGATGGCAGCGGTGAGCTTCATCCTGCTCGTGCGCTTGTGATCTGCCATGAAGAGGGGTCTCCTCGTCATCATTTGTGGGGGGATTGGCCCCCGGCCGGAAGATCTCCGGGGGCTGGTTCGAAACCCTGACCGATTGACGCGCCCAGATCAAGACCTTCATGCAGCTGTGACTTAGACAACAAGGTTTCGTAATAAGAAACCGGCCAAGGCCGCCCACATCGGGCGGGAAGCCCATCTGCCTTTACATGTAAGGGGCTTCGATCGTTCTTGTCGGGGATGCGCCCGGTCCGAAAGGAGGAGATGACGGCCTCCCGGGCTCACCGCCGGGCAGGAGGAGACGGCCTGAATGTGCCCCTAGCGTCAGAACCGAGACGCAGGCGCCGTGTTCGCGTCCGGGAAAAGGGGGCAGCTGTCATGGAGAACGCAGCGAGAGGACCGCGCGGTCTCGCCGCGCGGGCAGGCGGCTGGAGCGCCCGGCACCGATGGGCCGCGGTGGGGATCTGGGTGGTGTTCGTCCTGGTCGCCATGGTGGCCGGCTCCGCCGCGGGCACGGTGGAACTGAAGGACAGCGACCAGTTGAAGGGGGAGACCACCCAGGCATCGAAGATCACCGAGGACGCCGGGGTCGACGAGCCCGCGAGCGAGTCCGTACTCCTCCAGGCAAGGAACGGCTCCCTCAAGGCCACCGACGCCGAGTTCCGGTCGGCGGTCGACGCGGTGATGAAGGCGGTGAACGCCACCGGTGAAGTCAGCGGCGTCACCTCGCCGTACACCACCCGGAGCATCTCGAAGGACGGACGCAGCGCGCTCGTCCAGTTCGATGTGCGCGGCGAGGCCGAGACGGCGAGCGAGCGGATCGAGCCTGTGCTGAAGGCTGTTGCCGATGTGCAGGACAGACATCAGGAGCTGCGGATCGAGGAGATCGGCGGCGCCAGTATGAACAAGACGTTCGACGACGCCTTCGGTGACGACTTCAAGCAGGCCGAACTCTCGGCCGTGCCGGTCGCGCTCGGCATTCTGCTGATCGCCTTCGGCGCGCTGGTGGCCGCGCTGCTGCCGGTCGCCCTCGCCATCACCGCCATCATGGCGACGATGGGTCTGATGGGTGTCGTCAGCCATGTCATGCCGATGAGCGAGACGGCGAACTCGGTGATGCTGCTGGTCGGTCTCGCGGTCGGCGTCGACTACTGCCTCTTCTATCTGCGCCGTGAGCGCGAGGAGAGGGCCGCGGGGCGCGACGCGCACACCGCGATGCAGATCGCCGCGGCGACCAGCGGCCGGGCCGTCATCGTCTCCGGTGTGACGGTGTGCGTGGCCATGGCGGGCATGCTGTTCACGGGCATCGGTGAGTTCGAGTCCATGGGCCTCGCGTCACTGATCGTGGTGGCCGTGGCGATGGCCGGCTCGGTGACCGTTCTTCCCGCGCTGCTGTCGCTGCTCGGCGAGCGGGTGGAGAAGGGGCGCATCCCGTTCCTCAACCGGGCCAAGCGCGGCTCGAACGGCGAGAGCCGGCTGTGGACCGCGGTCCTCGGCGGAGTGCTCAGGCGGCCGATGGTCTCCCTCGTGGTCGCCGCGGGCGCACTGGTCGCCATCGCCCTGCCCGCGATCGGGATGAAGACCCAGAACCTCACCCTGGACCAGGAGTTCGGCGACTCGGTGCCGATCGTGGCCACCTACGAACGGGTCAACGAGGCCTTCCCCGGCGGCGCGGACCCGGCCGAGGTGGTCATCAAGGCGGACGACATCAACGCCGCGCCCGTGAAGTCGGCCATCGCCGACTTCCGTGCACAGGCGGTGAGTTCAGGCGCGTCCAGGGGCCCGGTCGAGGTCGTCACGCACGACGCCGAGAACATCGCCTTCATCTACGTCCCGCTGGTGGGCGGTTCCGACCAGGAGAAGGCGGAGAAGAGCCTGGGCATCCTGCGCGAGGAGGTCCGGCCCGCCACGCTCGGCGCGGTCGACGGCGTCGAGGCGCCGATCAGCGGCCAGGTCGCCGGCTCGAAGGACTTCAACGACCAGCTCACGGGGTCCGTCGCACCGGTCTTCGCCTTCGTGGTGGTGTTCGCCTTCATTCTGATGCTGCTGTCGTTCCGGTCACTGACGATCGCGGTCACCTCGATCGCGCTCAACCTGCTGTCGGTGGGCGCGGCTTACGGAATCCTGACCGCGGTCTTCCAGCACGGCTGGGGCGCGTCACTGGTGGGCGCCGAGGGCGTGGGCGCGATCATCTCCTGGCTGCCGCTGTTCCTCTTCGTGATCCTGTTCGGGCTCTCGATGGACTACCACGTCTTCGTGGTCTCGCGGATCCGCGAGGCGAAGATGCAGGGCCGGAGCACACGCGACGCGATCACGCACGGCGTGGTCACGACGGCGGGAGTGGTGACGAGTGCGGCGGTCATCATGGTGGCGGTGTTCGCCATCTTCGGGACGCTGTCGATGCAGTCGATGAAGCAGATGGGCGTGGGCCTGGCGGCGGCGGTGCTGATCGACGCGACGATCATCCGCGGAGTGCTGCTGCCGGCGGTGATGGCGCTGCTGGGTGAGAAGAACTGGTACTTCCCGAAGTGGCTCCGGTGGCTGCCGGACATGACCCACGACGAGCCGGTGGTTCCGGTGGAGGCGGGAGCGGGGGTGCGGGGTCATGACGACGACGGGCGCGGTGCGCCGGTAACCGTCTAGAAGGCGCTGGGTACGGGGCGGGCGCGGGTCCCAACCCGGGCCGCGGGCACAGCCCCTGAGCTGAGGCTCTCGGACGCCGATCTGACCGCGGAGGAGACCCGCGCACCGCCCCTGACGAACCGCCCCTGCGACAAGCACCCCGACTGCGCGTCCTCGATCGCCGGACCGGCTTCCTCCCGAAGCCCGTCCGGCGATCGCCTCATGTCCGCGGCAGCTCGGCCGCGCTCACAGCCGAGCAAGCTCGGCCTCTTGTCACACCCCCGGCAGCTCCGCCTCGATCAGGTCCGCCGCGCGCGGTGTGCCGCCCTCCCCCGCCATCCCCGCCCCGATCTCCGTGAGCCGGCGGGCCACCTCCGGATCCGAGGCCAGGGACAGCACCGCCTCCCGCAAGTCCTCCGCCGTCGCCGTCATCGAGTCCAGACGGCGTGCCACTCCCAAACCCACCAGCATGTCCGCGTTGCCGAACTGGTCGACCGCCTGCGGCACCGCGACCATCGGGGTGGCCGTCGCCAGACCCTCCTGGCTGCCGCCCGCGCCCGCGTGCGTGATGAACGCGTCCGCCTCGCGCAGTACCGCCAGTTGCGGCACCCACGAGCGCACCTCGATGTTCGGCGGCACGTCCCCCAGCTCCGACTCATCGACGTAGCGGCCGATCTGGAGCACCACGTGCCAGCCGGGCAGCCCTCCGAACGCCTTCACGCACTCGCGGTAGAACGCGGGGACCTTGGTGAAGGCCGAGCCCAGCGAGACGAGCAGCACCTTCTCCGCGCCGGCCGGCCGCTGCCACTCCCCCTGGTCCTTGCGCTCGCCCTGGCAGGCGCCGACGAAGGTGTGGACGGACTCGTCGACCCGGTCGGCGTTCGGCTGAAGTGCCCTGGGGATCAGGACGATCGACCGCGCCGGGCGGCCGACGAAGGCGTCCGGGTCACGGTCGGCGAGCCCGTTCTCCGCGAGCCACCCGCGAAAGCGCGCGTAGTACGCCCGGCCGCGCTCGGACGCCTTGAGTTCCGCGAACATCGGCTCGGCCACCTCCTCCTCGTAGCCCTCCCAGGCGACGAGGTTCGGGGAGAGCGAGACGGCGGGCACGCCCCAGCGGTGGGCGAGGACGCGCGCCGGGTAGGAGGTGATGTCGTGGATCACGAGGTCCGGCTCGTCGCCCTCGAAGGCGGCCGCCAGCTGGGGCAGCACCTGGATCGCGTCGTGGAGGAAGGGCTCGATGTTGTCGATGAGTTCGGTCCCCCACGCCTCCGGTTCCTCCTCCGTGGGCAGGGTCGAGGTGTAGACGACGGGCGTCGCTCCCGTCGCGGCGACGCGGTCCGCGTACGAGGCGGGGATCGCGTAACTGACGCGGTGGCCGCGCGCGACGAGTTCCCGGACGACCTCGATGCTCGGGTTCACATGCCCCGGGGCGGCGATGGAGAACATGGCGATATGGGCATGCTGTCGTTCGGTCATGGGTCCACCGTAAACGAGACGATACGTCTCGTACAACTACGCAACCCGGCCGGGGTCAGCGCTGGTAGCGCGCGAGCACCAGATTGCCGTCCTTCACCAGCCGCTTCTCCAGCTCCTTCCGGTCGATGGCACCGCTGTAGTACTCCTGGAGTGCGGGCGTCGCCACCTTGTCCTTCCACTCCGGATAGCCGCGGACCGACTGCGCCGGGGCGGACCGCAGACTCCGCGCGAGCTCGGCGCCGGTCGACCAGCCGTCCTTCGGGGTGTGCAGCGCCGGATCCGCGAGCGCGCGTGTGCCGGTCGGCAGCATCCAGTCCCCCTGCGCGAGGCGCACCATGTTGGGCGGCCGGAGCATGAAGTCGATGAACGCGGCCGCCTCCTTCTTATAGGGACTGTCCTGCGCGACCGACAGGGTCTGCGGACTGACGCCCTGCGCGTTCCCCTCCTTACCGGCGGGAGCCGGCAACACCGTCCACTCGAAGCCCTTCGGCGCCTGCTGCACGACCTGCTGCCGGAAGGAGAAGCCCAGCGGCACCATCGCGTACTTACCGCCGAAGAGACCGGGCAGCGTGTCCGAGCCGCTCATGCCGAGCGTGGTCCGCGCGGCACTCCGGTCGGTGTTGACCTGGTCGTGGACCGTCCCGGGCATCACCCCGTCGGCGTCCGTGAACCGGACGGTGACCCTGCCGTCGTCGCCCCGGTGGAAGAGCCGCCCGCCCGCCGACAGCCCGAGGTTGAGGGTGACGGAGACCGGCTCCTTGAGCGGCCAGGCGACGCCGTACCTCCCCTTGCCCATCGCGGCCGTCAGCGTCTTGGTGACCTCACGGAACTCCGCCCAGCTCCACGGATCCGCGGCCGTCGGGACCCTGACCCCGGAGGCGTCGAGGATCTTCTTGTTGGCGATCAGGACCCGCGGTTCCTGGAGGAAGGGGACGCCGTAGGTCTTCCCGTCGAAGGTGGCCGTCTCCCAGCTCTGCCGGGGGATGTCGTCCTTCAGCCGCTGGGGCAGGAGGCCGGTCAGGTCGGCGAGATAGCCGCCGTACGCGAAGTCCGCGAGGTCGTCGGACGCGTCATGGATGATGTCCGGCGCCTCACCGCCCTCGAACGACGTCAGCAACTGGTCGTGGACGCTGTCCCAGCTGCCCTGGACGTAGTCCACCTGCACGCCGGGATGGGTCCTGTTCCACTCCTCGACGAGCTCCTTGTTCGCGTCGACGGACTCCTTCTGCCAGGCGAGGGACTGGAACCGGAGCCTGACGGTCCCGTCCGTCCGCCCTTCGTCGCCGTCCGAGCAGCCGGTGAGCAGCAGGGCCAGCACCGTGGCCGCGGCGGCCAGCGTCCGCGCGCGCATCAGGACTTCACCGCCCCGGCCAGCATGCCGCCGGTGATCCGCTTCTGGATGACCGCGAAGATGACGAGCGAGGGAAGCGTGGCGAGAAACGCGGCGGCGGCGAGGGGTCCGAGATCGGCGGCCCCCTCCGCGCCGAGGAAGTGCGTCAGGACGACCGGCAAGGTCTGCTTCTCCGGGGTCTTGAGCAGGACGAGCGCGAAGAAGAACTCGTTCCATGCGGTGATGAACGCGAACAGCGCGGTGGCGACGATGCCCGGCGCGAGGAGCGGCGCGGTGACCGACACCAGCGTGCGCAGCCGGCCCGCGCCGTCGACGGCCGCGGCCTCCTCCAGCTCGCGCGGCACCGCCCGTACGTAACCGACGAGCATCCAGAGCGCGAAGGGCAGCGCCCACACGACGTACACCATGATCAGCCCCGCGAGGGTGTTGATCAGATGCAGGTTCTTGAGGATCAGGAACAGCGGAATGATCACCAGGACGAACGGGAACGCCTGGCTGACCACCACCCACCCGGTGGCGGCGGTGGAGAGCTTGCTGCGGTTGCGGGCCATGACGTACGCCATCGGCGTCGCGATCAGCACCGCGATCACGGAGGCGGACACCGCGGCGATCAGACTGTTCCCGGCTGCCTGGAGCAGCGGCTGTTCGTCGAACGCCTGCCGGAAGTTGTCGAGCGTCGGGTTCTCCGGGATCCAGGTGGGGTGCAGCGAGCCCAGTTCCCGCGGCGGCTTGAAGGCCGTGGAGATCAGCCAGAGGAAGGGAAAGGCGAGAAAGACGAGGTAGCAGGCCAGTGCGGCGTACTGTCCCGCGCGGCCGGCCCTGCCGGTACGGAGCGTGGTCACTCGTCCCCTCCCTTGAGCCGTCCCACGAGATAGAGGGCGAGCATCACGGAGATGACCGCGACCATCACACAGCCCATGGCGGCGGCATAGCCGAACTGTCCGTAGCGAAAGGCCTCTTCGTAGGCGAAGAGCATGGGGAGACGGGTGCGTCCGCCCGGCCCGCCGTTGGTGAGCACGTACACCAGCGCGAACGAGTTGAAGTTCCAGATGAAGTTGAGCGCGGTGATCGCGAGGGCGATCGGCTTCAGCGCCGGCCAGGTGACCGTGCGGAAGCGGCGCCAGGCTCCGGCGCCGTCGAGGGCGGCGGCCTCGTGCAGTTCGTGCGGTGTGTTCTGCAGTCCGGCGAGCAGGGCCACGGTGGTCTGCGGCATGCCGGCCCAGATGCCGACGACGATCACGGCGGGCAGGGCGGTGGCCAGCCCGGTCAGCCAGTCGCGTCCGTCGCCGAGTCCCAGGTCCCGGATCGTCTCGTTGAGGATGCCCGCGTCGGGGTTGTAGACGAGACGCCACATGATGCCGACGACCACCTCGGGCATGGCCCAGGGAATGATCGCGAGGGCGCGGGCCAGCCAGCGCAGCCGGAGCCGCTGGTTCAGCAGCAGCGCGAGACCGAGCGCCAGCACGAACTGCGGCACCGTCACACCGACCGCCCACAGCAGGCCGATCCTGAAGGAGTCCCAGAACAGCGTGTCGTGGAGCAGGTCCTGGAAGTTGAGGGTGCCGATCCACTGGGTCGGCTCGGTGCGTCCGGCCTGGGAGTCCGTGAACGCCAGCGAGATGCCGTAGAGCAGCGGCCCCACGCTGAGCACCAGTATGGGGATCAGCGCCGGGAGGACCAGGAACCAGGCTCCATGGTCCGTCCTGCGCGCGGACCGCGGCGCTGCGGTCGCCGATGTCACGGAATCGACTCCTTCGGGCGGCTGGTCCTGCTGGTCCGGCCGCCCTGGCGGCCCCCGTCATCGTGCTGACGGCCCGTCGCTTCGTCAACCCCACCTGCACGGATGCAAGACTTTGGCGGATTCACAAGGCTGTGGGAGCGAGAGCGGGAGTGGTGCCGGATGGACGAGACGAGGGCACGCGAGGTGCTGAGGGCCGCCGGGCTGCCGGCCGACGCGGCACTGCTGGCGCTCGGCGAGAACGCGGTCTTCTCGGCGGACGATCTCGTCGTGAAGGTCGGCCGGAGCGTCGGTGACGAGACCCTTCAGGCGCGGGCGGAACGCGAACTGGCCATCGGCGTCTGGCTCGCGGAGGCGGGGGTGCCCGCGGTACGGCCCGCGGAGCCGCGGGCACGGCGGGTCGAAGGGCACCCGGTGACGCTCTGGCACCGCCTCCCCGACGCGGTGCGCCCGGCCGACGCGACGGACCTCGCCGTTCTGCTGCGTCAGGTGCACGCGCTGCCCGAGCCGGACTTCACGCTGCCGCGGCGGGAGCTGCTGGGCGGGGTCGAGCGGTGGCTGCACCTGGCCGGGGATGCGATCGACCCGGCGGACGCGGCCTATCTGCGGGAGCGGCGCGACGGTTTCGCGGCGGCGTCGGCCGCGCTCACCCCGCACCTGCCGCCCGGGCCGATCCACGGGGACGCACTGCCCCGCAACGTCCATGTGGGCCCGGACGGCCCGGTACTGGTGGACCTGGAGACGTTCTCCGGCGACTTCCGCGAGCACGACCTGGTGGTGATGGCCCTGTCCAGGGACCGGTACGGCCTGGGGTGGGAGGCGTACGAGTCCTTCACCGAGGCGTACGGGTGGGATGTGCGGGAGTGGGAGGGGTGCGAGGTGCTGCGGGGCGCTCGGGAGACGGCGAGCTGTGCGTGGGTGGCACAGCACGCGCCGACGAACGAGGCGGCGCGGCTGGAGTTCGGCCGCAGGGTGGAGTCCCTGCGGACGGCCACGCCGGACGTCCGCTGGTACCCCTTCTGACCACCTGTCTCGGACCCGCGCGCCCGGGACGGACCGCGCGACGCGCGTCGTCCGACCCGCCCGGCGTCAGGACTGGAGCACGGCCTGGATGTCGAGGTCGATCTTGATCCTGTCGCCCACGACGGTGCCGCCGCCTTCGAGGGGCATGTCGAAGGAGATGCCGAACTCCTTGCGGCTGATCTCGGTCGTGGCGGCGAACCCGGCCCGGGTGCCCAGGGGGCTGTCGACCTGGACACCGTTGTACTCGACGGCGAGCTCCACCGGACGGGTGGTGCCCTTGATGGTGAGGTCGCCGGTGACCGTGTAGTCCGTGCCGGAGCCCCGCACACCGGTCGTCACGAAGGTCATGACCGGATAGCGGTCGCTCTCGAAGAAGTTGGTGCTGCGCAGGTCGTTGTCGCGGTCCTCGTTGCGGGTGTCGATCGAGGACATGTCGATCTCCACGCGTGCGGAGGAGAGCAGCGGGTCCTCGGCGATGGTGATCTCGCCGGAGAATCTCTCGAAGCTGCCGCGGACCTTGGACACCATCAGGTGGCGCACCGAGAAACCCACCGAGGAGTGGACGGGGTCGATGGTCCACGTGGCGGGGGTGAGGTCCGGGATCTGCTGTGGAGCGGTCATGCGAAGCGCCTCCGAGTGTCGTTCGAACCGTCGGCAACGGTCTCGTGGGATGCGTAACCCGGTCGGACGTCACCAAACGGCCCGTCCGGGCGAGGCGCCCCCGACCCCCTGTCGTGGCGCGTGCACGGCCCCCGACCGTCCCCGGATGGCCCCGGACGGCGCTCTTCGCCGCCGGACGGGAGGACGTCAGGAACCCGTCGGCGCGACCTCCCGCAGGGGCCAGGACGCGTCCACCGTCGCGTCCGCGCTCCCCTTGCGCCGCAGGAAGGCCTCGAAGTCCGTCGCCCACTCCGCGTACCACTCGATCTGACGCTCATGCAGCTGCTCCGGCGTCAGCGACGCCACCGGCACATGACGCTGAGCCAGCGCGCACGCCACCCGCACGGCCGCCAACGCGTCGGAGGTCGCGTCGTGGGCCGTGTCCAGCAGCACGCCGTACTCCCCGCACACCGCCTCCAGATTCCGCTTCCCCTTGCGGTAGCGGTCGACGGCGCGGTCGATGGTGTACGGGTCGATCACCGGGCCGATGGGGCGGCCGCCCAGCCGGTCGCTCAGCGAGGCCAGCCCGTGCCGGCGCAACTCCGCCGTCAGCAGGGTCAGATCGAACGCGGCGTTGTACGCGACCACCGGCACGCCCCGTGCCCAGTATCCGCACAGCGTGGCGGCGATCTCCTCCGCCACCTCGCGTGCCGGACGCCCTTCCGACGTCGCCCGCTCACTGCTGATGCCGTGGATCGCCGAGGCCTGCGCGGGGATGAGGATGCCCGGGTCCGCGAGCCACACCCGCCGGTGCACCGGCTCCCCCGCCCGGACCTCGACGACCGCGGCCGTCACGATCCGGGCCTCCAGCGGCTCCGTGCCCGTCGTCTCCAGGTCGAAGCCGACCAGCGGTTCCCCGTGCCAAGCCATCGTGGCCCTCCTCCGTACTGCGTGATGCCGTCCCCCGTGCGTTGCTCACCCTCCCACGCGGCACTGACAACCCAGGCCGCCGGCCGCCGCACGCGGACCGTTCAGGAGACGGGCCGTGAGTCCGCCCAGACCGACTCGAACTCCTCGCGGTAGGTCTGGAACAGACCGTTCTCGGTGTCGTTGCCGGCGCGGACCACGGCCCGGCCCCCGCCGCGCAGCACCAGGACGGGCGCCTCCATGCCGCGCGCCTTGCGCAGATAGGACTGGATGACGGCGAGCCCGTCGGCGCCGTCGCCGTCGACGAGGTAGGCGGTGAAGCGCGGCGTCTCGTCGAAGACGTGGATCTCGAAGGCTCCCGGGTCGCGCAGCCGGGAGCGCACCCGGCGCATATGGAGGATGTTCATCTCCACCGTGCGGCTCAATTCGCCCTTCTTGATTCCGAGTTCCCGCTCGCGTCGCTTGACCGCGCTGCTGGCCGGGTTCAGGAACAGCAGCCGGATGCGGCAGCCCGACTCGGCGAGGCGGACCAGCCGGCGGCCGGAGAAGTTCTGGACGAGCAGGTTCAGGCCTATGCCGATGGCGTCGAGCCGGCGGGCGCCGCCGAACAGGTCCTCGGCCGGCAGCTGGCGCTGGAGCCGCACCCGGTCGGGGTGGACGGAGACGACGTCCGCGTACCGGTCGCCGACGAGCTCCTCGACCGCGTCGACCGGCAGCCGGTCGGCGGAGGGGACGCCGGCGCCGCTGCCGAGTATCTCCAGCAGCCGGCCCGAGGCGCGCTCCGCCTGGGCGAGCACCGCCTCGTTCAGAGCCCGGTTGCGGGAGACGACGTTGCGGGCGACCTCCAGCTCGTCCAGCGCGAGCTCGACATCGCGCCGGTCGTCGAAGTAGGGCTCGAAGCAGGGCCAGTGCTGGACCATCAGCTCGCGCAGCTGGGGCAGGGTGAGGAAGGAGAGGACATTGTCGTCGGCGGGGTCCAGCAGATAGCCCTTGCGGCGCGAGACCTCGCGTACGGCGACGGCCCGCTGCACCCACTCCTGACCGGCGGGCCCGGCCGCGGCCACCACCCAGTCGTCGCCGTGCACCGGTTCGTAGATGGGGCGCAGCACCGCGGCCACCACGGCACGCAGCCGCTGCTCCACCAGATTCAGCCAGATGTAGGCCCGTCCGGCCCGTTGCGCGCGCGTACGCACCTCGCTCCAGGCGTCCGCACCCCAGTCCAGTTCCGCCCCGATCTCCATCGGCCTGGCGAGGGAGACCGCTCCTGGCGGGACCTCGGCGGAGTCCCCCTCGTGACTCGCGTCACCTGGGGGTAGCTCCAGCCCTCCCGAGCTCACCCGCGCACCGCCTTCCCGTCCCCCACCCAACGATCAAGGAAGACTACTCCGCATGCGGGACAAGGTGCAGCCGGATCGAGGGGCGGCTTTCCCAACTCCCTTGATCCTCTTGGACGTTCCGCCTGGCGAGATCTGCCGGAGTGAGGGGTTTCATAGCGGTTGGGGTACCCGGGCGACAGAAGGAACACGATGTTGACCGCGTCGTCCACTGCCATGGAGGCGTTCGGCGGGGATACTTTCGGGGAGGATCTGGGCCAAGTGCCCTCCAGCACCCGGATCAGAAGTGGAAGAGTCATATCTATGCAGGTCTGGCCGGGACAGGCGTATCCGCTCGGCGCCACGTACGACGGCGCCGGCACCAACTTCGCGGTGTACTCCGAAGCCGCACAGCGCATCGAGCTGTGCTTGCTGCACGACGACGGATCAGAAACGGCGGTGGAGCTGCGCGAGACGGACGCCTTCGTGCGGCACGCGTATCTGCCGGGCGTGATGCCGGGTCAGCGGTACGGCTTCCGGGTGCACGGCCCCTACGAACCGGAGCGGGGGCAGCGCTGCAACTCCGCCAAGCTCCTCCTCGACCCGTACGCGCGTGCGATAAGCGGCAGCATCGACTGGGGCGAATCGGTGTACGGCTACCACTTCGGCAAGCCGGACTCCCGCAACGACCTGGACTCCGCGCCCAACACGATGACGTCGGTCGTGGTCAACCCGTACTTCGACTGGGGCGACGACCGGTCCCCCCGGACGGACTATCACCGGACGGTCATCTACGAGGCCCATGTGAAGGGCCTGACGATGCTCCATCCGGAGCTGCCGCAGGAGCTGCGCGGCACCTATGCGGGGCTCGCGCATCCGGCCGTCATCTCGCATCTGACCGAGCTCGGGGTGACGACGCTGGAACTGATGCCGGTGCATCAGTTCGTCAACGACCACCGGCTGGTGGACGCCGGTCTCAACAACTACTGGGGCTACAACACCATCGGTTTCTTCGCCCCGCACAACGCCTACGCCTCCTGGGGCGACCGCGGTGAGCAGGTGCTGGAGTTCAAGCAGGCGGTGCGGGCCCTGCACCAGGCCGGTATCGAGGTCATCCTCGACGTCGTCTACAACCACACGGCCGAGGGCAATCACCTCGGCCCCACGCTGTCCTTCCGGGGTCTCGACAACGCCTCGTACTACCGGCTCACCGACGACCGCCGCTACTACATGGACACCACGGGCACCGGGAACTCGCTGCTCATGCGCAGCCCCCATGTGCTCCAGCTGATCATGGACTCGCTGCGGTACTGGGTGACCGAGATGCACGTCGACGGCTTCCGCTTCGACCTGGCGGCCACGCTGGCCCGTCAGTTCCACGAGGTGGACCGGCTGTCGTCCTTCTTCGACCTGGTGCAGCAGGACCCGGTGGTCAGCCAGGTGAAGCTGATCGCCGAGCCGTGGGACGTGGGCGAGGGCGGCTACCAGGTGGGGAACTTCCCGCCGCTGTGGACCGAGTGGAACGGCAAGTACCGCGACACCGTGCGGGACCTGTGGCGGGGCGAGCCGCGCACGCTCGCCGAGTTCGCCTCCCGGCTGACCGGCTCGTCCGACCTCTACCAGGACGACGGCCGCCGGCCGCTCGCCTCGATCAACTTCACCACCTGCCACGACGGTTTCACCCTGCACGACCTCGTCTCGTACAACGACAAGCACAACGACGCCAACGGCGAGGGCAACCGCGACGGCGAGAGCCACAACCGGTCCTGGAACTGCGGCACCGAGGGCGACACCGACGACCCCGAGGTCGTGGAGCTGCGGGACCGTCAGATGCGCAACTTCATCGCGACGCTGATGCTCTCCCAGGGTGTGCCGATGCTCAGCCACGGCGACGAGTTCGCCCGCACCCAGGGCGGCAACAACAACGCCTACTGCCAGGACAACGAGGTGTCCTGGGTGCAGTGGCCCGAGCCGGGCACGGACACGGACGGCACACTCCTCGCCTTCACCCGGGCGATGGTGTGGCTGCGCCGCGACCACCCGGTGTTCCGCCGCCGGCGCTTCTTCCACGGCCGTCCGGTGGAGGGGACGCACGACGAGCTCTCGGACATCGCCTGGTTCACGCCCGAGGGCGAGGAGATGACCCAGCGGGACTGGCAGGCGGCGCACGCCAAGGCGCTGTCCGTCTTCCTCAACGGGCACGCCATCTCCGAGCCCGGGCCCCGGGGCGAACGGATCGGGGACGACTCGTTCCTGCTGATGTTCAACGCCAGCGCGGAGGAGCTGGACTTCGCGGTGCCGGTGAACCACGGCCGGCAGTGGCAGGTGGTGGTGGACACCGCCCGCAAGGAGGGCGTCCCGCCGGGCCAGGGCCCGAAAGTGGCGGCCGGTGAGCGGGTGAAGCTGGTGGGCCGGAGCCTGACGGTGCTCCGCCGGCCGGCCTGAACCACGGCGCCCCGACGGGGTTCCCGGCGCGGCAACGGACATCAGCGGGCGGAGCTCTCCACGGGCTCCGCCCGCTCCGTCGTCGCCGGTGCCCCGGTCCGTACCGTCCACGACAGCGCGGCGCACAGAGCGGCGGCCGCCACCGCCACGGCGAACGCCGCCGCCGGGCCGCCGGACTCCGCCAGCGCGCCGGACAGCATGACGGCCGCGGCCTGACCGGCGACGACACCGCTCGTCAGGAAGGCCATGCATTCGGCGAGCCGGGCGGCCGGAACACCGCGCTCGGTCAGGGCGAACACCGTGATCAGCTGAGGCGCGTACGCGACGCCGAGCACGGTCACCACGGCGTACAGAGCGCCGAGCGAGTCCACGAACAGCAGGGGCGCCGACAGGACGACCAGCGCGGCGGTCGAGATCCGCCAGCGGGTGGTGAGCCCGAGGCTCGGCGGGAGCGCGGCCAGGGCGAGGCCGGCGACCGCGCTCATCACTCCCATGGCCGCGTAGACCAGGGCCGCCTGTTCCGGCCGGCCGAGTCGGTCCGTCAGTGCGGTGATGCCGGCCTGCGAGGCGCCGAACATGGCGCCCTGGAGGACCATCGCGACCCGCAGGACGTGCACCGCGCCGGACAGCCGGGGCTTTCCACGGGACGGGGCCGGTGCGGCCGTGGCTCCGGTCCGGGCGGCCGTCGGATGCAGGGCGAAGGCTGTGCCACACACCGCCAACAGCGCCGCGGCCAACAGCAGCGCGGCCGCCGGATGGGCGAGGGTGGCCGCGATGCCGACGAGCGCGGGACCGAGGACGAACGACACCTCGTCGAGGGTGCCCTCGAAGGAGAGCACCGCGCCGGTCACCCGGTCGTCCGCGCCGGAGCCGCGGGCCAGGGCCACCGAGCGGCTGCGGGCCAGCGGCCCGATCTGCGGCACCGTCGCGCCCGCGAGAGCCCCGAGGAGCACCAGCAGGGCCGTTCCGGCGTCGCCGAGGGCGGCGAGGACGAGCGCGGTCACCGCGACGGCGTTGGCGAGAGCGGCGGCGAGCACGACGCCCCGCTGGCCGCGGCGATCCGCCGCACGGCCGAGCAGGGGGCCACCCACCGTCTGGCCCCCTGCCAGCGCTCCCCCGACGAGACCCGCGGCCGCGAGGCTGCCACTGGTCTCGGCGACCAGCAGCAGACTGCCGAACTGGCACATCGCCGTGGGCAGTCGCCCGAGGAAGGAGATGACCGGCAGCAGTGGCCCGGTGAGGGCCACGACCTCGCGATACGTGCGGAGCATCGGGCGAACGTAACCCGATCGGCCGATACCGGCGCAGGGACGGATGACACAGAAGCCCTCAAGGTGGGTACGTACGTTCGCATGAGGCCCACCGCCACGTACCGGCTCCAGATCCAGCCGGACTTCACGTTCATGTCCGCCGCGGCAGCCGTGCCGTACATCGCCGGACTCGGCGTCTCGCATCTGCATCTGTCGCCGGTGCTGGAGGCCGTGCCCGGCTCCACACACGGGTACGACGTCGTCGATCCGACCCGGGTGCGCGAGGAGCTGGGCGGTGAGGAGGGCCTGCGGGCGCTCGCCCGCACGGCACGCGAGCACGGTCTCGGGCTCGTCCTGGACATCGTGCCGAACCACATGGCGGCCGTCCCCCGGCACAACCCCGCCCTGTGGGAGGTGCTGCGGGAGGGGCCGCTGTCGCCGTACGCACCGTGGTTCGACATCGACTGGGAGGCCGGCGGCGGGAAGGTGCTGCTGCCGGTGCTCGGCGGACGGGTCGGCGACGAGCTCGGCTCCTTCAAGGTCGTGGGAGATGTGCTGCACTACGGCGAGCAGCGCTTCCCGCTGCGCGAGTCGACCTCGCACCTTCCGCTGCCCGAGCTGCTCGAAGCGCAGTGGTACCGGCTCGGCTGGTGGCGCCTCGCCCGCACCGAGCTCAACTACCGCCGCTTCTTCACGATTTCGGACCTCATCGGGGTCCGGGTCGAGGACCCGGACGTCTTCGAGGCCACGCACACCAAGATCCTGGAGCTGGTGCGGGACGGTGTGGTGGAGGGCCTGCGGATCGACCATCCGGACGGGCTCGCCGACCCGGAGGGCTATCTGCGCCGGCTGGACGAGGCGACGGGCGGCGGGTGCTGGACCGTCGTCGAGAAGATCCTGACCGGTGACGAACGGCTTCCCGCGGGCTGGCCGGTGGCGGGCACCACGGGGTACGACGCGCTGCGGCAGCTGGACGGGCTGTTCACCGATCCGGTGGGCGCCGAGGAACTGGTCACGCTCTACCGGGAGTTCGCGGGCCCCGCGGGTGACCGCGGCGGGTACTGGGAGGCCACGGTGCGCCGCGCCGCGTACCGGGTGGTCACCCACGAGCTGGCCGCCGAGACCGCCGCGCTGACCCGGCTGGCGGAGCGGGTGTGCGACCGGGATACAGCGCTGCGCGACCATGCGCCCTGGGCGCTGCGGACGGCGATCCGGGAACTGCTGGTGCGGGTGCCGGTCTACCGTCCGTACCGCGTCGGCGGGGACGAGGTCCTCACCGTGAAGGCGGCGGCGAGCGCCAAGGGCGCCTTCGCGGTCCCGGAGGAGGGCACCGCGGTCGATGTGGTGCGCGATCTGGCGCTCGGCCGGCTCGGCGACGGCCCCGACCACGTGGCCTTCCGTGCCCGCTTCGCACAGACGTCCTCGGCCCTGCGGGCCAAGTCCGTGGAGGACACGGCGTTCTACCGCTATGTCCCGCTGATCTCCGCCAACGAGGTCGGCGGCGACCCGGGCAGCCCGGCCGTCGCCCCCGAGGACTTCCACGCCTACTGCGCACGGCTGGCGCGCGACTGGCCCTCCACCGGCACCGTGCTGACCACCCACGACACCAAGCGCAGCTCCGATGTGCGGGCCAGGATCGCGGTGCTGTCCGAGTGTCCGGACCGGTGGGCGGCGTTCGTGCAGCAGATCACCGAGGAGGCCGACCGGCTGGAGGGAGGGCGGGCTCCCGATCCCCATCTGGCGTGGGTGGCGTGGCAGACCGCCGTCGGCTTCGGGTTCCCCTACGAGGGGCGGCTGCGCGAGGCACTGCTCAAGGGCGTGCGGGAGGCGGCGCTGCACACCACCTGGACGGAGCCGGACGAGGCGTACGAGAGGGCCGTCGCCGACTTCGTGGAGGCCGGTCCCGAGGGGCCGCCGCTGTACTCGGTGGCGCAGTTCGCCCGTGAGCTGGACCCGTTCGTGCGGGCCAATGTGCTGGGGTCCGCGCTGCTCCAGCTGACGATGCCGGGGGTGCCGGACCTCTATCAGCGCACGGAGGGCGAGTTCCTCGCGCTGGTGGATCCGGACAACCGCTATCCGTTCAGTGAGGCCCTGCCCGACGAGAAGACGGCGCTGACCCGGGTGGCGCTGCGCCTGCGCCGGGAGCGGCCGGAGGTCTTCGGCGAGTCGGGGACCTATGTGCCCCTGGTTGCGAGCGGTCCGGCATCCGCGCACTGTGTGGCTTTCTGCCGTACGGGCGAGGTGGTCACGGCCGTCACCCGGCTCTCCAGGCGGCTGGCCGCGGCGGGCGGCTGGGAGGGGACGGAGCTGACCCTGCCGGAGGGGCGCTGGGCGGATCTGCTCGACGGTGCACGGGAGTTCGACGGCGGCGCGGTGCCACTGGCCACGCTGCTCGCCGACCGGCCGGTCGCGCTCCTCAGCCGCACGGCCGTACGAGAAGGCTCCGAGGGGAGCGGGTGAACAGTCCGGTCGCCGCGGGCCGGAAGCCGTCGGCCCACCGGAGGCGGGGCATCGCGTCGAAGAGCGCGCGCAGTCCGTGCTCCGCCTCCAGCGCGGCGAGCTCCACGGCGGGGCAAGCGCCCGGCCCGAAGGTCAGCTGACCGGTGTCCTCCCGGGTGAGGTCGAACAGGTCGGCATCCCGGAAGCGGTCGGGGTCGCGGCCCGCGGCCCCGATCAGACAGGCGACGGCGGCGCCCGCGGGGATCGTGCCGCCGCTCACCCGTACCTCGATGGAGGCCCGGCGCACCACGACGAGTACGGGCGGGTCGCGCCGCAGCGACTCCTGCCAGGCGCGACCGATCAGCCCGGGGACGCCGCGGAGCGCGGCGATGCGGTCGGGGTGGTCGAGGACATTGGCGAAGAACGACGCGAGGGCCATCTCGCGCACCGACAGCTGGGCGACGCACCTGCCGGCGGGACCGGCGGCCGGCGCCCTGCGTCCGCGCCCGCCGAGTGCTCCCGTGGGCAGCCAGCGGCAGAACTCCTCGACCAGGTCGGCCTGTTCCCGCCGGGCGATACGGTGCGCGAGGACGTACGAGGTGCGCTCCACGACCTCCTGCAACGCCTGCGGCACGGCACCCCGGTGGGGGACGCAGCCCCGGTCGCCGGGCCTGCGGCCGTCGACGAGGCGGGGGTCGCGCAGGGCCGCGGCCACGTCGGCGTAACGGCTGAGCAGCCAGGCGCCGACGGAGGGGTCGTAGACGAGGGGGTGGTCCTCGCGCAGGCGGCGGTAGAACGCGTACGGGTCCTGCTCACGGGTCCGGGAGAGCAGGCCGGGCAGGGGCGCGGGACGTGCCGTCGTGGAGGGCTGGACCGGTATCAGATCACCGGGTGCGGCAGCGTCCATCGTGACTCGTTTCCCTGAGACCGCCGCGCCGTCTCGTCACGCGGATCTCCCCAAGGCGACCACCGGTGCGCGGTCGGCGCAGTCCGCGTGCGCCGGACGGGTGAGGATGCGGCGGGCAGGGCTCGTCCGCCTGTGGCTTCGGGCGCAGAACAGCCTGCGTACGGGCGTCGGGCCGGACCGGGGGCCGGACCACCTGCCCCGTCAGCGCGCCGTGAGCCGGAAGCTCATCCGGCCGAAGCCCACCATGTCGCCCTCGCGCACCACGACCGCCCCGGTCACGCGCTGTCCGTTGACGGTGGTGCCGTTGGTCGAGGCGAGATCGCGCAGGATCCACCGGCTGCCCTGCATGCTCAGTTCGGCGTGCAGCCGCGAGACGCTGTCGTGGCTCAGCCGCAGACCGTTGCCCGGGTCGCGGCCGATCCGCAGGGGGTACGGGCCGGGTTCCGGCAGCAGCAGTGGGGGCAGCTTCTCCGCCTGCCACGCCCTGCGGAGCCGTACGAAGAACGCGGACACTCCGCCCACCGCGCCGAACAGCACCTGTGACGCGCGGTTCTCGACGCGGAGATCGGCGGTGAGCACGCTCAGTTCCTCCGGCCGGCGCGCGACCAGGGCCAGCTCCATGCGCCGCAGGAAGGTGTCGTGCGACAGCTTGCCCTGCGCGGCGCCCTCTCGGAGCACGCCGACGACACGGTCCCGCTCGGCATCCGACAGCCGTGCGGGGTACGTGTGGAACTCGGGGGACGACGTCACGTCCGTAATTGTCGGGCCGAAAGGCCTGAGGTGTCCAGAAGAACCGGCGTTCTCATCCCTCCCGACCCACCGCTGACCTGCACGGAAGCAAACATTCCGGCCCAGGAAAACCTCGTAGCTCCTGCCCGCGCGGCTGTTACTGTCCCTCGGATCCGAACACCTGAGGAGCCCTCACACGTGACAGCTGTACCGGCGGCACACCCGGAGTTCACCGTCCGCGCGCTGAGCGGACCGGACGAACTCCCCCTGTTCCAGCGCCTTTCGTACGTTCTCGACCATGAACTCGAGGACGACCTCGCCACCGGCCGGCGGCGTCCCGAGTGGATGTGGGTCGCCCTGCGCGGGGAGCGGGTTCTCGCCCGGCTCTCCTGGTGGACGACCGCAGGCGGCGACAGGCCGCTCGCCCTCGACTTCTTCGACGTCGACGACGAACTGCCCCCGGCCGAACGGTCGGAGGCCGGGCTGCGGCTGCTGGAGACCGCGACGGCCGCGGTCCTCCCGGCCGACGTGCCACGGCCGGAATACGGGCGCTTCATCCCGCCCGACTGGCGCGAGGACCCGACCGCCCGCGCGGTGGTGGAGACCCGCACGGCCATCCTGGAGGCGACGGGCGCCCGGCCGCTGGTGGAACGGCTGCGGCTGGAGTGGCGCCCGGGAACGGCCGTGCCGGCGCCGGGCGGACGTCTGGACTTCCGCGCCGTCACCGACCGGGACGATCTCCTCGCGCTGATGACTCCGGTCATGGAGGGCACCCTCGACGCGCACGCCCGGGACGATCTCGCCTCCGGCCTCACCGCCCGCGAGGCGGCGGAGAAGCACTACGACGAGGAGCTCGCCGGCTACGCGTCGCCGCGTGCGTGGTGGCGGATCGCCCAACTGCCGGGCAGCGGTGAGCCGGTGGGCTTCGTGATCCCCGCCCGCAACAACTACAACGCGATCATCGCGTACATCGGGGTGCTCCCCGGCCACCGCGGCAAGGGTTACATCGACGAGATCCTCGCCGAGGGCACCCGCGTCCTGGCCGCCGAGGACGTCCCGCGGATCCGGGCGGCGACGGACCTGGCCAACGTGCCGATGGCGAAGGCCTTCGAGCGGGCCGGGTACGTGAACTTCGAGCGGGCGATCAACTTCGTCTGGGACTGATGCCGAGCTCCTGGACCGATACCGGGGCCCGGGACCGGTACCGGGACCGGGCGAGGTGGTCGTCCCGGAGAGGTGCTCCGCCGGCAGCCGCCGGGTGCCTGTGCTCCGGTCCCGGGCGGAGGGGGCCGAGCGCCGAGGTCCGGCGGGCCCGGTCGCGAGTTCCCGGAGTCCCGGACCGCGGACCGGAGTTCACTCGGGAAAGCGCTGGACGGCTCGGGCCGTGGCCGTCTACGGTGATCACCACGCCTGTGACGACGGAAGGAGGCGAGTGCGATGTCCACCACACGATTCCCGCGCTCCCGCCCCGTCCACCCGGCGTTCGCAGTCTGACCGGGAGCGCATCACCCTGATCTCTTCCCGGAGGACTTCCTCATGACCGATCTGGTCATCCGCGCGCTCGACGAGAGCGACGCACATCTCTTCGACTCGCTTCCCGACCCGCTCGGCGTCGGCCGTGCGCTGTCCCGTGCCACCCACCGGCCCGACTGGAAGCGCGTCGCCCTGCGCGACGGCAAGGTCGTCGCACGGGCCGCCTGGTGGGGCGGTCCCGACGACACGGCCCCTGTCAACATCAACTGGTTCGACGTCGCCGAGGGCGAGGAGGCGGCGGGCGCCGAACTGCTGCGCACCTCCCCGCACCAGGTGGAGTACGAGCTGATCCTGCCCGCCGGCTGGCGCGAGGACCCCGTGCTGCGGGCCGCCGGTGAGAGCCGGCTGCGGGCCGCGCAGGGTGCCGGAATGACCGTGCTGGTGGAGCGCTTCCAGTACCGGTGGACACCGCGGAACGGGCTGCCGGAGCGGCCGGGCCGGCTGGTCTTCCGGCCGGAGCCGGACGACGAGGTCTTCCTCGACGTCCTGCGCCGGGTGCACTCGTCGACGCTCGACGCCCACGCCCTGCGCGCGATCGCGGAGGGCGGTGTGGACCGGGCGGCTCGGGAAGAGCTGGACTTCTTCCACTGGTGCCCGTCGCCGCGCGAGTGGTGGCAGCTGGCCCACACCCAGGACGGGGAACTGGTCGGGCTGCACATCCCGGCGCACAATCCGTCGGGGCCGTGCGTCGGCTTCATCGGGGTGGTGCCCGGGCAGCGCGGTCACGGTTACGCGTACGACCTGCTCGCGGAGTGCACGCACTTCCTGGCCGAACGGGGCGCGGAGTTCATCGCGGGCGCCACCGACCAGGGCAACTTCCCGATGGCGGCGAACTTCACCAGGGCCGGGCACCCGGTCGTGCAGGAGCGCATCCACCTGGAGCCGGCCCGGCAGGACTGAGCTGATGGGCCGGGGCGTCCGGAGTTCCGGGCGCCCCGGCCCGCGTCCTCGTCTCCCTGCCCGTGGCCCCTGCCCTACTCCGGCGCCGGCGTGCCGATCCGCTTCTCGAACCAGTGGTGGGCGTACGGCTCGTCGTTGAAGGCCGGGACCTCCTCGAAGCCGGCGGAGTGGTACAGGCCGATTGCCGCGTCGAGTGCCTTGTTGGTGTCCAGCCGCAGTACGCCGCAGCCGTGCCGTACGGCCCGCTTCTCCAGCTCCGCGAGGAACCGGCGGCCGAGACCGAGGCCCCGGGCCCGGGGGGCGACCCACATCCGTTTGATCTCGGCCGGGGCACCGGCCGGCAGCTTCAGACCGGCGCAGCCGATGGGTTCGCCGTGCATCCGGGCCACGAGGAACAGACCCTGCGGCGAACGGAGTTCGCCCGCGTCGGGCAACAGGCTCCTGGCGGGGTCGAAGCCGTTGTCGAAGCGCTCCTGAAGTTCGGTGACGTAGGACCGCAGGCAGCCCCGGGCGTCGGGGCCGTCCGGGTCGACGGCGTCCAGCGTGACCGTCGCGGCGGTCAGCAGGCGGTCGACCTCGGCCATGGCCGCGACCAGCCGGCCGCGCTGGGCGGGGCTGAGCGGTTCGAGCATGCAGCCCGCCAGCTCGTCGCTGCGGCCGTCGAGCACGGCGCGCTCCACACGGCCCGCGTCGGTGAGCCGGACGGTGCGCACCCGTCTGTCCCGGGGCTGGGGTTCCACCGTCACCAGACCCGCTGCCTCCAGCGAGCGCAGCAGGCGGCTGACGTACCCGGAGTCGAGCCCGAGGCGCTCGCGCAGACGTCGTACGTCCTGACCCCGGTCGTCGATCTCCCAGAGCAGCCGGGCCTCGCCGATGGGCCGGTCGCGGCCCAGGTAGTGGTCCTGGAGCGCGCCGACGCGTTCGGTGACGGTGCGGTTGAACCGGCGCACCTGTCCGATCTGCGTCCCATCCATTCTCTGACCTTAGTCAGACAATGGTGTGCGGTCCAGGGCGGTCCGCATCCCGGACGCGCGGCGCGAGGGCGCGCTGAGCGGCGATGACGTCGCGGTACCAGGCGTACGAGGCCTTGGGCGTGCGCCGCATCGTCGCGTAGTCGATGTGGACGAGACCGAAGCGCTGGGACGCGCCCTCGACCCATTCGATGTTGTCGGTGAGCGACCAGGTGAAGTAGCCGCGCACGTCGACCCCCTCGTCGACGGCCTGGTGCAGCGCCCGCAGATGCGCGTCCAGGAACGCGATCCGGCGGTGGTCGTCGAGTCCGTCGTAGGAGCAGCCGTTCTCCGTGATGTACACCGGCGGCAGGCGGTCGCCGTAGCGGTCCTCGAGGTGGACCAGCATCTCGCGCAGTCCGTCGGGGACGACGGGCCAGCCGAAGTCCGTGCGCTCCTCGCTCGGTGTCTCCCGCAGCCCGAAGGGCAGTTCGGCCGGCATGCCGACGCCCGCGAAGTCGCCGAGCGCGTCCTGGGCGGGGGCTCCGACGAGCATGGGCTGGTAGTAGTTCACGCCGTACCAGTCGAGCGGGGCGGCGATGACGGCGAGATCCTCCGCCACCGGGCCGGGCATCAGCGCGGCGAGGTTCTCGTCGGGGTAGGCGCCGGTGAGGACCGGGTCGGCGAAGAGCCAGTTGGTCAGCGTGTCGTAGAGGTCCGCGCCGAATCGGTCCTCCTCGCTCGTGCCCGCGGTCCGTACGGGCGAGTGCGACACGGCGATGCCGATGTTCGTCGCGCCGGCCGCCCGCAGGGCCGCGACACCGAGTCCGTGGGCGAGCAACTGGTGGTGGGCCGCGGGCAGGGCGTCGAACAGCAGCTGCCTGCCGGGGGCGTGCTCGCCGAGCGCGTAGCCGAGCAGGGTGACCTCGGCGGGCTCGTTGACGGTGATCCACATGGGGACGCGGTCCGCGAGCCGCTCGGCGACCGCGGAGACGTAGTCGGCGAAGCGGTGGGCGGTGTCCCGGTTCAGCCAGCCGCCCGCCTCGTCCAGCGGGAGGGGGGTGTCCCAGTGATAGAGCGTGGGCGCCGGGGTGATGCCGTTCGCGCAGAGTTCGTCGACGAGCCTGTCGTAGAAGCCGAGCCCGGCCGCATTGACCGGACCGCTGCCGCCGGGCACCACCCGCGGCCAGCTGACGGAGAACCGGAAGGCGTCGGCGCCGAGCCCCGCGAGCAGGGCGACGTCCTCGCGGTAGTGCTCGTGGAAGCCGGTGCCGCGCGAGGCGTCGGAACCGTCCTTGATACGGCCCTGGGCCGCGAAGGCGTCCCATCCCGACGGCCCCTTGCCGTCGGTGGTCGCGGCCCCTTCCGTCTGGAAGGCGGAAGCGGAGGCGCCCCACAGGAAGCCGGGCGGAAAGGCGGGCAGCGGTGGCATGGAGCTGGCCGATGACATAGCCGTTGACCTTAATGGCCGCAACGTCACCCCCTCCAGACCCCGGCCTTGTCAGGATGGGGGTCGGCATCGACGACGAGGGGACCGCCAGTGCTGTTCGAGGTGTGGGCACCGCAGGCCGAGGAGCAGGTCACGCTGTGGCTGGAGGGCGCCGAACGCCCGATGGCCCGCGACGCAGAGCGCAGGGACTGGTGGACCGCCGAGGCGGAGGCCGACGACGGCGCCCGGTACGGCTTCTCGCTGGACGGCGGTCCGGTGCTGCCCGACCCCCGCTCGCGCCGCCAGCCCGAGGGCCCGGACGGCCCGAGCGCGCTGGCACGGCAGGACACCTATGTGTGGCGCCACGCCTGGAACGGGAAAGGGCTGCGGGGTGCGGTGCTGTACGAGCTCCACATCGGCACGTACACCCCCGAGGGCACGCTCGACGCGGCGGCCGAACGTCTGGGCGAGCTGGCCGAGTTGGGCATCACCCACATCGAGCTGATGCCGCTCTGCCCGTTTCCCGGGGTGCACGGCTGGGGCTACGAGGGGGTGTCGCTGTGGGCCGTGCACGAGCCGTACGGCGGCCCGGAGGCACTGAAGCGCTTTGTCGACACAGCCCACGCGCACGGCCTCGGCGTGGTGCTGGACGTGGTCCACAACCACTTCGGCCCGTCCGGCAACTACCTGCCCGCCTTCGGCCCCTACCTCACCGACACCCACACCACGCCCTGGGGCTCGGCGGTCAACCTCGACGCCCCCGGCTCGGACGAGGTCCGCGCCTTCCTTCTCGGCAGCGCGCTCGCCTGGCTGCGGGACTACCGGCTGGACGGCCTGCGCCTCGACGCCGTGCACGCCCTGGTCGACCACCGTGCCCTCACCTTCCTGGAGGAACTCGCGGCGGCGGTCGACGGACTCTCCGCAGAGGTGGGGCGCCCGCTGTTCCTGATCGCCGAGTCGGATCTGTGCGACCCGCGCACGACGACACCGCGCGACGCGGGCGGCATCGGCCTGCACGCGCAGTGGAACGACGACTTCCACCACGGCCTGCACACCGCCCTGACCGGCGAGTCCCAGGGCTACTACGCCGACTTCGCCGCAGCGCCGCTCGCGGCCGTCGCCAGGACCCTCACCCACGGCTTCTTCCACGACGGCACGTACTCCAGCTTCCGTGGCCGCACTCACGGCCGTGCCCTGGACGTGGCCGCCACGCCCGCCCACCGCTTCCTCGGCTACGCCCAGACACACGACCAGATCGGCAACCGGGCACTCGGCGACCGTCTCTCGGCCTCCCTCTCCCCCGGGATGCTGGCCTGCGCGGCCGCGCTGGTGCTGACCGGGCCGTTCACCCCGATGCTGTTCATGGGCGAGGAGTGGGGCGCCCGTACGCCCTGGCAGTTCTTCACGGACCACACCGACCCGGAACTCGCCGAAGCCGTACGCAACGGCAGACGGCGGGAGTTCGGAGAGCACGGCTGGCCGGAGGAGGAGATCCCGGACCCCCAGGACCCGGCCACCCGCGACCGCTCCTGCCTGGACCGCGCGGAACGCGACCGCGAACCGCACGCCCGGCTGCTGGCCTGGCACCGCGAACTGATCGCCCTGCGCCACGCCCAGTCGGACCTGGCGGACCCGGACCTGGCCGCGGTGAAGGTGGCGTTCGACGAACAGGCGCGCTGGCTGGCCTACCGACGCGGCGATCTGCGGGTCGCCATCAACCTGTCGAAGGAACCGGCCGCGATCCCGCTGGGTGGCGGGGGGAGGGTGCTGGCGGCGTGGGAAGCGGTCGAACCGCCGGGCGGGGACGGGGTGTTGCACCTGCCGGCGGAGTCGTGTGTGGTGCTGGCGGACGGGTGAGGCCGTCGTGGCGGGTGCGGCCTTCCCTCCGCGGCGGGCGCGGTCAGTCCATCAGGTCCGGCCAGATGGTGAAGTCCCTGTCGTCCACGACGTCCGTCGTCCTCGCCCTGCCTCGCCGCGAGGGCCGGAGCCACAGGTAGGCCAACACCCCCCGAGCAGGGTTCACTTGAGCATCCCCGTCAGCCCAGCCGCACATCCTCCCCCCGCGCGTGCACCGTCACCCCCGACTCCCCCACCGTCACCTCCGTCGGGCTGAGGCCCGCCGGCAGGTCCGGCACCACGCGGTCCCGTTCCGCGAAGGCCCGCGCGATGCGGGGAGCGGACGGGTCGAGGGGGCGCCCCGCGAACGAGGCCGACACCGGGACCGCCGTGATCGTGCGGCCGGTGAGCCGCAGTTCCGCCGTCACGGTCAGCGGGAGGCCGCGCACGCCCTCGATGCGCAGGCGTCCGTCCTCGTCGGCGGAGAGGGACGCGGCCCCGCCGGAGCCGCCGCCCAACGAGTCGAGAGGCACCGTGAATCGTCCGTCCGCGCTCGCCGCCGTGTAGGTGCCTGCGTTCTCCGTCACCGTGTGCAGCTCTATCGCCGCGCTCACGGGCTGCTCCTCGGCCGTGACCGCGTCGGCCCGCACCGACACCTGCGGGAAGCTTCCGCGGGCCGCGTCCAGCAGGAAGGGGAAGCCGTCGATCCGTACCTGCGGGGTGCCGACCACCGCGGTGCTCAGTGCGGAGACCCGGTCGGCGATCCGGCTCTCGGCGGCACCGGCCGCGATCCGGTCGGCAACGGGCAGAGCGGCGAGTACGGCGCACAGCGCGAGCACGGTCCATCGGCGCCTGACGCGCCACGCCCTGCACAGGCGGGTCATGACGCACCTCCTTCACCCGCGAGGGCCACATCGGCGACCGCGTCGTTGGGAGGTCGCGCCGGACCGTGACCGTCGTCCTCGATGTCCATGTGGGGCAGCAGCCGGTCCAGCCAGGCGGGCAGCCACCAGTTGACGCGGCCGAGCAGGATCATCGTGGACGGGACGAGAATGCCGCGGACGACCGTCGCGTCCAGGGCCACGGCGACGGCGAGGCCGATGCCGAACATCTTCACCACCGGGTCGTCGGACAGTACGTAGCTCAGGAAGACGCTGACCATGATCAGTGCCGCGGAGGTGACGATCCGGCCGGTGCCCGCCAGACCGCCGATCACCGCACCGCGGTTGTCGCCGCCGCGCACATAGGCCGCCCTGATGGCGCTGAGCAGGAACACCTCGTAGTCCATCGAGAGCCCGAACAGCACGGCGAACATCAGCAGCGGGACGTAGCCGGGTATCGGGACCGGCCCTTCCAGGCCGATGAGTTGCGCGCCCCAGCCCCACTGGAAGACCGCGGTCAGCACTCCGTAAGCGGCCGCCACGGACACCAGGTTCAGCACCGCGGCCTTTACCGCGATGACAGGGGAACGGAAGGCGGGCAGCAGGAGCAGCCCCGCCACCGCCAGGACGAAGCCGACCACCAGCGGCATCCGCCGGGCGAGGCGTTCGTTGAGGTCGGCCTGGGCTGCCGTCGAGCCGCCGACATGGGTGACGAGTCCGCTGTCGGCCGTGGCCCCGGGCAGGGTGTCCTCGCGCAGCCGGTGCACGAGGTCGACGGTGTCCGGATCCCCCGGCGCGGTCTCGGGGGTGACCTGCCAGCGGGCGTGGCGGCCGTCGGCGGCCAGCTCGGCCGGTGCGACCGCGGCGACCCCGGGCGTGGTCCTGAGCGCGGCGGTGACCGGGGCGAGCCTCGGGTCGTCCGGGGCGGCCGCGGGGTCGGACAAGGTGCCGGTGACCTGGAGCGGCCCGTTGCCGCCGGGGCCGAAGGCCGCCGCGGTCCGGTCGTACGCGGTACGGCTCGCCGTGCCCACGGCCCGGTCGCCGCCGTCGAGTTGACCGAACGTCAGCTGGGCCGCGGGTGCGGCCAGGACGCCGGTCAGGACGAGCCCGGCCGCCAGACAGCGCCACGGCCGGGCGGCGACGTACCCGGCGATACGTCCCCAGCCGCGCGGGCGGACGTCGGCGCCGGTATCGGCGTCGCTCTCCACCGGCCGCGATGCGGAACGCTTGGGTACGAGCTTCGCCATGAACCTCGGTACGCGTGTCGGTACGGGCTTCGGCGCGAGCCTCGGCCCGAGCAGCGCCAGCACCGCCGGCAGCAGCGTCAGCGTGGCCGCCACCGCGACCAGTACGGCGATCCCCGGTGCCAGCGCCAGCGCGTGCAGCAGCGGCAGCCCGCCCAGGGCGAGACCGGAGAGCGCGGCGATGACGGCGGCTCCGGCGAAGAGCACCGATTTACCGGAGCCGGCCATGGTGCGGGCGACCGCGTCCTCCACGCCCGCCCCGGCGGCGAGCAGTTCACGGAACCTGGTCAGGCAGAACAGCGTGTAGTCGATGCCCACGCCGAGGCCGATCATCGCCGCGATCGTGGCGCCCGAGGACGGCATGTCGACGAGGTGTCCGACCAGGCCGACCGCGCACAGGGATCCGGCCAGCCCCAGCGCACCCGTGAGCAGCGGCACCCCGGCCGCGACGAGACTGCCGAAGCCCAGGGCGAGAACGACGAAGGCGGCGGCGAGCCCGATGATCTCGCTGTGACCGGTGGAGCCCTTGTCCTCCGCCTCGGCGAGATCGCCGCCCGGCGTGACCTCGACGCCCGCGTCGGTGGCGGGGCCGGCCGCGTCGACGATGTCTCGGGTGATCGAGGGGGTGATGTCCCGCCCGGTGAGGTCGAGTTCGACCAGCATCCGGCCGGTACGGCCGTCGGCGCCGAGGGCGCTCCCGCCCGCCCGGTCATAGGGGGTGGTGACGGCCACGACGTGATCCACGTCCGCTATGGCCCGCGCCGCCGCCTCGACCGCTGTCCGCTGTGCCGCGGAGGTCAGTTCCGCTTCACCGGCCGCGGTGTGCAGCAGGACGGGCTGCGGCCCGGAGGCCGCGTCGCCGAACGCCTCGCCCGCGTCACGGGCCGCCTGGCTGTCGCTGCCCGGGATGGTGACGGCCTCGCTGGTGACGGTTCCGAAGACCCCGACGGCGGCGGCCAGGGCGGTGAGCAGCAGCAGCCAGGCGGCCACGGTTCGCTTGGGTCTGCGGGCGCACCAGCGCCCGACGGACAGGAGCATCAGGATTGCGGCCCTTTCGTACGAACTCATTGCACTCGGCGTGCAATCAGAACCGTTGCATCGCGAGTGCAACAATGTCAACAGCGAGACTTCAGGAGGGACCGTGGTGAAGCAGCCGGCGCGACAGTCAACGGAGGGCGGCGAGGGTCGTACCCCGGGCCGGAACCGGGACGGCGAAGGCCGTGCCCCGGGCCGCGCCCCGGACGACGGCGAGGGCGGCACCCCCGCCCGCGCTCCGGACGGCCGTACCGAGCGGGGGCGGCAGACGCGCGAGAAGATCGCCGACGCTCTGCTGGCGCTGCTCGACGAGGGCGAGGCGCACTTCTCCGCGGACCGCGTCGCCGAGCGGGCCGGTGTGTCCCGGCGACTGGTGTTCCATCACTTCGCCGACATGTCCCAGGTCATCGACACCGCGATCACCCGCCGGCTGGAGCAGTTGTTCGCGCAGATCAAGCCGCTGCCGACAGACGGTCCGCGCAGTGTGCGGGTCGCGGCGATGGCCGAACAGCGCTCCCGGATCCTGGAGTGGATGACCCCGACACGGCTGGCGATCATGCGCCAGGACCAGCCGTCGGAACGCGTGGAGCAGGTGACCCGTGAGGTCTACGACTTCGCGCGCGACCGCCTGGCCGAGATCTTCGCCGCGGAACTCGACCGGCTCCCCGCGGACCGCCGGGCGGATCTGCTCAACGGGCTGGACGGGGTGACCACCTGGGGCGCCTGGTACCACTGGCGCAGCAGCGGCCTGGACACCGCGACGGCCCGGCGCGCGATGGAGACGACCGTGCACGCGCTGCTCGCGACGACCGACACGCCCGCCTCGGCACCGAGCCCGTAGATCTCCCTGCGTCGGCGACACCGGCCGAGGACGAGACTTCGCGGACACGACCTAGTCTCGGGGCATGAAGCAACTCAATCTCGGCAGGACGGGTCTGCGCGTCAGCGAACTGTGCCTCGGCACCATGAGTTTCGGCGACGACACGAGCGGCCACGGCGCCCTCGACGCCTTCACCGAGGCGGGCGGCACCTTCATCGACACCGCCGACATGTACGCGCGAGGCGGCTCCGAGGAGATCCTCGGGCGCTGGCTGAAGGGACGCCGCAGGGACGATCTCGTCATCGCGACCAAGGTGTGGGGGCGGATGGGCGAGGCGCCCAACGACGGCGGGCTCAGCCGCAAACACATCATCGCCGCGGTGGAGGCCAGCCTGCGGCGGCTCGGCACGGACTACATCGATCTCTACCAGACGCACATCTGGGACGCGACGACCCCGCTCGAGGAGACTCTCGCGACGCTGGACACGCTCGTGCGGTCGGGCAAGGTCCGCTATGTCGGCACCAGCAATGTGACGCCTTCCCAGCTCCAACGCGCCCTGGATCTCGCGCAGTTCCGCGGCTGGGAGCCGTACGTCAGTCTCCAGCCGCGCTACAGCCTGCTCAGCCGCGAACTGGAGTGGGAGCTGGCGCCGATGTGCGAGGAGCAGGGCGTCGCCGTCATCCCGTGGAGCCCTCTCGCGGGCGGCTGGCTGACCGGCAAGTACCGGCGTAGCATGGAGTCCGTGCCCGCGGGTTCGCGTGAGGCCCACTTCCAGGAGCAGTCGGGCAAGGAGGGCTGGCGCGAGCGGGACAACGAGGAGACCTGGCGGACGCTCGACGCGGTGGACGAGGTGGCGCGGGAGACCGGGCGTACGGCATTGCAGGTGTCGCTGCGGTGGCTGATGCAGCAGCCGGCGGTGACGGCTCCCATCATCGGCCCGCGGAACGCGGAGCAGTTGAAGGAGAACCTCGGGGCGGTCGCATTCGAGCTGACGGACGCGCAGTCGGCGCGGCTGGACGAGGCGAGCCGCAGGCCACTGCCGTATCCGTACGAGATGCTGGCGCGGCTGTCCCACCACGACCCGCGGTAGGCGGCATTGCCCGGCCCGGGGCCGCTAGGTCCTGTCCGGGCGATCTTGTCGGGCCTGTGACGACAGCTACGGCACCTCGCTGTGTTGTCGGAGTCGCCCGAGTACGCCCAGTACGAGGACGATCCTCCGCCGTGCGATGCACCGCATCTGACGCCACAGGCTGATCCTCGAAGATCGCCCCGACAGGACCTAGTCGACGATCGCCATCGTGCGGGGCGTGTTGTTGAGCCGGCGGCCTCCGGTCTCCGTCACCGTCACGATGTCCTCGATGCGGACCCCGAACCGGCCCGGCAGATAGATCCCCGGCTCGACCGAGAAGCACATCCCCGGGACGAGCGGCTGCTCCTCGCCCTCGATCATGTACGGCGGTTCGTGCGTGGTCACACCGATGCCGTGGCCCGTGCGGTGGATGAACAGGTCGCCGTATCCCGCCTCTTCGATGATCTCGCGGGCAGCCCGGTCGACCTCCTGGCAGGCGACGCCCGGCTTCACCGCGTCGACGCCGGCCTGCTGGGCCTCCAGCACCACGTCGTGGATGTGCTGTTCGGCGGGGGCGGGCTCGCCGACATGGACCGTGCGGGAGGTGTCGGAGCCGTAGCCGTCCAGCAGCCCGCCGAAGTCGAGAACGACCATGTCGCCCGTCTCGATGGTCCGGTCCCCCGCCTCGTGGTGCGGGTTGGCGCCGTTGGGCCCGGAGCCGACGACCGTGAAGTCGACCTGCGAGTGACCGAACTGCCGCAGCAGACCAGCGAGATCGGCGGCGATGTCCGACTCCCTGCGCCCGCAGAAGCGGACCTTGAGGATCTCCTCGTAGGTCGCGTCCGCGGCGGCGCCGGCCGCGGCCAGCCGCTCCAGTTCCGGTCCGTCCTTCACCGCGCGCAGCATGGGCAGCACCTCGGTCACCGAGGCGTACGAGGCATCCGGCAACTGCCGCTGAAGACCGAGCAGATGCATCGCCCAGGCGTTGTCGCTGACACCGAAGCGGCCGCCCGCCGGGAGCAGCGGCCCGGCCACCCCGTAGGGGTCGGTGCCGTCCGTCCAGTCGCGCAGCGTGAGAGCGGGTCCGCCGACGGCGGCTTCCGCGTCCGGCGCCTCCAGCTTGGGGACGACGAGCACCGGGTCGCGGCCCGCGACGAGCACGAGCAGCGTGAGCCGTTCGGTGACCCCCGGCTGATAGCCGGTGAGATGCACGAGATCGGGCCCGGGAGCGATCAGCAGACCGTCGAGCCCCGCAGAGGCGGCGGCCTCGGCGGCGCGGGCCATACGGGCCCGGTAGTCGTCGGCGGTGAAGGGCGCGGGAGTCGTCGGCATGAGCCCATCCTGCCTCCGGCTCACATCCCGCGCGAGCTCAATCCCCGTATCCGCCGTCCTCGGCCACGAGCCGTTCCAGCAGCTCCTGGAAGTCCTCGCCGACGACGATCCGCAGGCCGTCGCCGTCCTCGTCCCGATCGCTGAGCTGGGTGAGCGTCCCGTCGCGCCACCAGTAGACGTACGGGCTGATCGCCCCGGGGGTGTCGGCGAAGCCGGAGGCCGCGAACGAGGTCATGGCGCTCAGCGTGGGGATCACACCGGTGTCGTGGATGGCGTGGAAGGCGAGCTGGTGCCGGAACGGCATGGCCACCAGGGCGCCGTCGGCGGTGAGCTGCTCGCCGCCGATCTGCCGGACGACGCTCTCCAGCGCGAGGACGCGGCTCGCGGTGTAGAAGGAGTCGCCGAGGACGACCTCGAAGCACATGCCTCCCTCGCCCTTGACCGTCTCGTGCCCCTCGACCGGCAGACCGCGCAGGTTGTAGAGCGCCTGCTCACGGAGGTAGGGCAGATCACCGAGCGGCTCCAGGGCCTCGTCGGTGAGCATCATGACGCTCTCCGGGAGATCGAGCGCGATGATCTCGAAGAGGCCGGGGGCGAGGGGGCGGGCGTAGCCGAAATTCTGCGGATCGAAGCCCTCGTGGCCGACGACCCGTGGGTAGAGCTGGGCGCGGATCTGCTCGGTCGGCAGGGTGTCCAGGGCGGAGGGCGCGTTCATGGTGCGCAGTACCATGCCGACGTGCCGCCGGACCAGCTCGGACCAGGCACGCGGTCCGCGGTCGTCGTTGTGCAGGACGGCGGCCAGATTGCCGAGTCCGAACTGACGTCCGTCGCTGTCGGTGACGACATCGGCGAAGACGGTCACTTCGAGGCCGTGCTCCGCGAACGCCTCCCGTACCTGGCCCCGGAAGCGCGCACCCTCGTCGACCGAGAAGAAGGAGAACTCGGGGTCCCGGGGCACATCGAGTCCGTCGCGCTTCGGCCCCCGCCGGAACAACCCCACGTCATCAGCCCTTTCGTTCGCCCGCCAGGACCGGACCTGCCTGGACTCCGAGCGTACCCACCCCGTCGGCGGGTGATCCCCCGGGAGAGGGGTCGTGGCCTGCGCTTTGCCCGGCCTGTGCCGACTCATGGGCCGATGCCCGGACGGCACAGGAGCGCGCCGGGCTGTCGGTACGGCTCAGTAGCATGCGGCCGCATGACCGATCCCTCCCTGGCGCTGCTTCGGCGGCGGCCGGATCTGGCGGCCCTGGCCGCGTTCCCCTTCGACTTCGACCTGGACCGGGCGGAGCACGGCGAGGAGGTGCACCTCGCCTCCGGCGCCGCGCTGGAGCCGATCGCCGGGGACGACACCGGCGGGACCTTCTTCCTGTGCGGGGGCAACGCCGTGCTGTACGCCGACTCGGAGGGCGGTGCGGGTCTCCTGGCGGACAGCGTGACGGACGCGCTGGACATCGTCGTGGGGCTGCCGGCGTGGCGAGACCTGATGGGTCCCGACCCCGGTCCGGAGGAGATCCGCGAACTGGAGGACGGGATGCGCACCTCCTACGCACCCGACCTGGACGCCCGGCGCACCGAACTGCGCACCGCCCTCGGCCTGCCCGAGCGCTCCCCCGCCGAGCTGGTGGCCCGTCTTCATGCAGCCCTGCTGCGCACCGATCCGGACCATCTGCTGCTGAACTCGCGGGAGTTGCTCGGGTACGAGCTCCTGGACCGGCTGCCCCGCGATCCGGAGCGCTCGATCGGGCCGGTCCGCAGGGAAGTGGTCCGCACTTCGCTGATCCGCCGGCTCGACGACACGGGCCCCGATCCGGAGCGGCTGGGCCAACTGGGCCGGGAACTGGAGCAGATCGGCGAGTACGCGCAGGCCGCCCGGGCGCAGCGCGGGTTCCTCTCGCTCCAGAACAGCTCCTGGGACCGGGCCGCGGCCGGGCATGTGCTCGCGCGGCGAGAACGCTCGGCGGGCGATCTCGCGGCCGCCGGCCGGACCCTGGCGCGCGTCCGTACGGCGATCGGCCTGGACTCCCCCGCCCCGCCACCCTCGCACGAGCAACAGACGCTGGACCTCGGTGCGGCCGGCGAACCGCCCGCCCCGGACACGAGCGCCGAGGAATGGCACCGTCGCGGTCTCGGCCGGATGATCACCGAGGAGCATCTCGAGCTGGTGCTCGCCGTGATCGCCGCCGGGGAGACGGGCCTGGCCCGGGAGACGATGGCCCACGCCCACCACCTCCTCGCGGTGATCGCGAAGCAGTTCCGCCAGTCGCTGGGCGATCTACCCGCCCGGGCGAAGTGGGCGGTCGCGCGCCTCCCGAAGGTGTGAGCCCTCAGGGCTCCCCGCTCCCGAGATCGAGCTCCGCGCGCACCGTCTTTCCCACCGGGACGCGGTCCAGCACCGACCACCGGTCCGCCAGCGCGTCCACCAGCATCAGCCCCCGGCCGGCTCCGTCGAGCGCGGCGGGCGGGTGGACATCCCCGGGGCCGGGTGGACGGCGTTCCCCGCGGGTGTCGGAGACCTCGATACGCAGGGTTGCGGGCGTACGGGTGAGGCGCAGCTCGAAGTCCCGGCCGGGGACACGGCCGTGCGTCACGGCGTTCGCCGCCAGCTCGGCGACGATCAGTGCGGCGGTGTCGGACGCCTCGGAGCCGTGCGGCACGTCCCAGGCGTGGAGTTGATGGAGAGCCAGGTGACGGGCGAGCCGGGCGCCGAGGGCCGTGGAGCTGAACCGCTGCGTGAACACACGTACGGTGCCGAGCTGTTGGGGTGTGACGGGTGGGTGCATGGCCCCACCGTGGCCGCCCGGAAGGGGGCCGCTCCAGATCAGCGACTCGTACGCTGCGTCAGCGTACGGGTACACACGGTGGACAGTCGCAGTGACCCTCCGTGACCATGGACGCGGGAGGTGGCCGTCCATGGTGGACAGCGGATGCGGGGAGCCGGAGGTCTCGGACAGCCTGAAGGCGTTCGGGGAAGTGGTCAAGGCTTTCAGGAAGAGGGCGCGACTGACACAGGAACAGTTCGCGCCACGGGTGCGGTATTCGGTGCCGACGGTGGCGTCGATCGAGCAGGGGCGGAGGTTTCCGCCGGCGGATTTCGTGGACCGGGCGGAGGAGGTGCTGGACGCGTTCGGAACGATCCGGGGCGCGGCACGGCACTTGTCGCGGCGACCGGGGCTGGCGAGCTGGTTCCGGCAGTGGGCGCGCCTCGAAGCGGAGGCGGTGAACCTGTGCACGTACGAATGCCGACTGGTTCCGGGCCTGTTGCAGACCGCGGCCTATGCCCGGACGCTGTTCACGAACCAGCTGCCGCCGCTCTGCGACCAGCAGATCGCGGACCAACTGGCGGCGCGGCTGGACCGTCAAAAGCTGTTACGGGAGCGGCCGAACACGGCGTACAGCTTCATCCTGGAGGAGCATCTGTTCCTGCGCCGCACGGGCGGTGCGCAGATCACGCTGGAGCTGATCGAGCACATCCTCGGGCTCGCGGAACTCCGCAACATCGAGATCCAGGTCATGCCGATGGTGCGAGAGAGTCACGCGGGGCTCGACGGCCCCATGAGGCTGCTGGAGACCCCTAACAACAAGTGGTTCGGCTACTGCGAAGGGCAGGAAAGCGGCCAGTTCATCTCTGACCCGAAAGTGGTCAGCATGCTCCAGATGCGGTATGCCAGGATGCGGTCACAGGCTCTCTCCCTGGAGGACTCGCTGAGCCTGTTGCGGCAGATGCGAGGAGAGGCATGACCACCACGGAACTGACCTGGTTCAAGAGCAGCTACAGCGGCGGATCCGGCGACAGCTGTGTCGAGGTCGCCCTCTCCTGGCACAAGTCCAGCTACAGCGGCGGATCCGGAGACGACTGCGTCGAGGTCGCCACCTGCCCCACCACCGTCCACGTCCGGGACTCCAAGGTCGAGCAGGGCCCTCAACTCGCCCTCTCCCCCGCCTCCTGGACCGCCTTCATCACCCACACCGCTCAGGTCTGACGGCGTCCCACACGCCCTACGGCATCGGGACGACGACGTCCGCCCGGTCCCTGCCCCGTGCGACCAGGCGGGCGTTGGCCTCGTCGGAGTCGCGGACCCAGCGCTCGGCGAAGGACCTCTCCTTGCCGAACTCCACGTGCCGGTCCACCAGTCGGGGCACACGGACCGCGGGATCGAGCTCCAGGTACCAGATCTCGTCGAGCAGGGCGCGGATCCCGGCCCAGGCACCTTCGTCGTGCAGGAGGTAGTTCCCCTCCGTGACGACGAGGGGAACGTCCGGCGGGACGGCGATGCTCCCGGCGACGGGTTCCTCCAGCCTCCGGTCGAAGGCGGGCGCGTAGACGGTGGTGTCCGCGGATCGCGTGCGCAATCGGGCGAGGAGAGCGGCGTATCCGGCCGCGTCGAAGGTGTCGGGAGCGCCCTTGCGCCCGGCCCGGCCGAGGCGTTCGAGCTCGGCCTGTGCCAGATGGAAACCGTCCATGGGCACGAGGACGGCGAGACCGTCGAGGGCGTCCACCAGGCGGCCGGCGAGCGTCGACTTGCCCGCGCCGGGCGCTCCGGCGAGCCCCAGGATGCGGCGCCGGCCGGGGACGGCGAGGGCGCGGGCTCGTTCCAGCAGGTGCGGAGGGGGCGGCTGCGCAAGCATGTGCGCATTGTTCCATCACCGGTCATACGTATAACGTGAGGTCCATGTCGTTCATCGCCCTGGTCACCCTCGTCGTCCGTGACTACGACGAGGCCATTGCCTTCTACACCGACGCGCTCGGCTTCGAACTGGTCGAGGACACCGACCGCGGCGACGGGAGTCGCTGGGTCGTGGTCCGCCCGGCCGGTTCCGGCCATGGCAGCGCACTGCTGCTGGCCCGCGCCAAGGACGAGGAGCAGCGCGCGAGCGTGGGCGCCCAGACGGGCGGCCGCGTCGGTTTCTTCCTGCACACCGAGGACTTCGCGGGCGACCACGCACGCATGACGGCGGCGGGTGTGCGCTTCCTGGAGGAGCCGAGGCACGAGGTCTACGGTTCGGTGGCGGTCTTCGAGGACCTGTACGGCAACCGGTGGGACCTCCTCCAGCCCAAGTAGCCCCGCTCGCCGCCGCCGGGATGTGCCGGCGAACGGGCCGGCCGCGGCCTGGGGGCTGCCCGGCTCGTACTCGGACAGGGCCCCGGCCGCGGCCGGCTGTGCTCGGTGGGGGTCACCCGGCCGTGGCCGGGATCGCCCGTGGGATCAGCTCTCGTCCGGCGTCAGCCGCAGCGAGATGCTGTTGATGCAGTACCGCTGGTCGGTCGGGGTGGGGTATCCCTCACCCTCGAACACGTGCCCGAGGTGCGATCCGCAGCGCGCGCAGCGCACCTCGACGCGCACCATGCCGTGCGAGCGGTCCTCGATGAGTTCGACCGCGTCGGTGTCCTTCGGGTCGTAGAAGGACGGCCAGCCGCAGTGCGACTCGAACTTCGTGTCGGAGCGGAACAGCTCGGCGCTGCACGCCCGGCAGGAATAGACGCCCTCCGTCTTGGTGTCGGTGTACTCACCGACGAAGGCGGGCTCCGTACCGGCCTGGCGCAGCACCTTGTACTCCGCCGGATTCAGCTCCGCGCGCCACTGCTCGTCCGGCTTCTCGATGTCGTACGCCATGAAATTCGGCTCCCTCAGCTCGACAGACGGGCCAGGATCAGCGGACCGAGGTCCGTGACGTCTCCCGCGCCCATCGTGAGAACGAGATCGCCGGGCTTCGCCATTCCCGCGACCACCTCGGGAACCGTCTCCTTGTCGTGCACGGCGGTGACATCCGCGCCCGCCGCACGGGCGGCGTCGATGATCAGCTCGCTGGTGACCCCGGGAATCGGGTCCTCGCGGGCCGGATAGATGTCGAGGACCACCGAGGCGTCGGTCAGGGCGAGTGCCTGGCCCATCTCGGTGGCGAGCTCCTGCGTACGGGAGAAGAGGTGCGGCTGGAAGACAACCAGCAGCCGGGAGTCGGCCGCGGCGCCCCGCATCGCCTCCAGGTCGGCGGTCATCTCGGTGGGGTGGTGGGCGTAGGAGTCGATGACCTGGACGCCCGCGGCCTCGCCCTTCAGCTGCAGCCGGCGCTTGACCCCGGTGTACTTGCCGAGGGCGGAGGCGAGATTGTGCGCCGGGATGCCCAGCGCGACGCCGGCGGCGAGCGCGGCCACGGCGTTGTGCGCGTAGTGGCTGCCGGGGACCGAGACGGTGAAGGTCAGGAACTTGCCGTTGAGCAGGACGGTGACCTCGCTGGTGAGGCCGCGCGGGGTGACCTTGTGCACCCGTACGTCCGCGGACTCGGAGGCGCCGTAGGTGACGACCTTCAGCGTGGACAGGTCACGGATGCGGGAGGTGAGCTCCACCGCGCCCGGCTGGTCGGCGGAGATCACCAGGGTGCCGCCGGGGACGACCTTGCCGACGAAGGTCTCGAAGGAGTCGTAGATCTCGTCCATCGAGGCGTAGTTGGCGTGGTGGTCGAGCTCGACGTTGAGGACGATCGCGACCTCGGGGTCGTACTTCTGGAAGCTGCGGTCGCTCTCGTCGGCCTCGGCGACGAAGATGTCCCCGGCCCCGTGCCGGGCATTGGTCCCCGGGCCCTCCAGGTCACCGCCGATGGCGTACGAGGGATCGAGGCCGAGCTCGGTGAGCGCCACCGCCAGCATGGACGTGGTGGTGGTCTTGCCGTGGGTGCCCGCCACCGCGATCGAGCGCAGGCCGGTCATCAGGGACGCGAGCGCGTCGGAGCGGTGGACGACCGGGACCGAGAGCTCGCCGGCACGGGCCAGCTCCGGGTTGTCGGCGCGGATGGCGCTGGAGACGACGACACAGCTGGCGTCGGCGGCCAGGTGCTCGGCGGCGTGCCCGATGTGGACCGTGGCGCCCAGCGAACGCAGGCTCTCGGCGGTCGCGGACTCCTTGGCGTCGCTGCCCGCGACCTCGGCGCCGCGCTGGGCGAGGATCTTCGCGATGCCCGACATTCCGGCGCCACCGATGCCGATGAAGTGCGGGCGTTCCATGGCGCTAGGGATGGCGGGTGCCATGCGTGTGTCTCCCCACGAGGTACGAGTACGTGCGAGGGGCCAGCCTATTCGCTGTGCGCGAAGAGCTTGAGCACCGGGACGCCGACCTTGTGACGGGCCCTGGAGGCCCAGTCCCGGTGGAAGAACTCCTCGACGTAGTGCGGTGCGGTCAGCACGATCACCTCGTCGGCGCCCGACTCGTCGACGACCTCCATGAGCTTGTCGAGCGGATGGTCCTCGACGACCTGGCCCACGGCCTCGCTGCCGGCGGCCCGCAGGGCGGCCAGGGAGTTGTCCAGCGCGCGCTCGGCGGGGGCCTTGGCGGCCCGGCCCTCCGGCTCGTCGCCCTCCTTGACGGCATCCTTCAGTTCGCCGATGGCGACGTCGTCGATGGCACGCAGCAGGAGGTCGGCCTGGTCGCCGCGCGGCTGCATCAGGACGACGAAGGAGATGTTCTCGTCACCGTGCAGTGTGGTGACGAATTCCACATCTTCCGAGGTCAGGGGCTTCTCGATCATCAATACGCTTGTGAACACGTCAGGAGCCCTTCTGCGGAAACCATCCTTCCCCGCGCCGGCACGGGGACTGCGAGAGTAGTCTGCCCGGCCGGAGCAAACCGGAACGACAAATTCCGCCGATTGTCAGATGCGACGGTAGCGGGTGAAAAGGAACCCCGCCTCCTCCAGTACGGAGGCCAGCGCGAAGCGTTCCGGGACGGCGAGTCCCGGCCCGCCCGTGATGCGCTGCGCGTCCCCGACCGTGAGCGTGGGCGACACGGTCAGACACAGTTCGTCCAGCACGCCCGAGGCGGCGAACTGACCCAGCATGCGCGGCCCGCCCTCGGTGAGCAGCCGCCGCAGGCCCCGTTCGGCGAGCGCCTGCACAGCCCTCGGCGGATCCACCCCGGGCCCGTCGCCCGCGACCACCACCTCGGCGCCCGCCTTCTCCGCCTCCCGGACCCGGTCCGGCGGGGCCGCGGCGCCCGTCAGCACCAGCGTCGGCACCAGGGGCCCGGTGAACAGGGGCAGGGAGAGGTCGAGGTTCAGCGAGGCGCTGACCACGGCGATCGCGGGGGCGGGACCCTGGCCCGCCGCGGCCCGGCGCTCGGCGAAGGCATCCCGGGCACGTGCGGGCCGGTAACCCTCCAGACGGACCGTTTCCGCGCCGACCACGACCGCGTCGGCGAGGCCCCGCAGGGTGCCGAAGATCCGCATGTCCGTGTCGGAGGACAGGGGCTGGGACCGGCCCTCGTGCTGGGCCGCCCCGTCCAGCGAGGACACCATGTTGGCCCGCAGCCAGGCACCCTCAAGGGCTTCCGGGTACGCGTAGGCGTCCGCCAGCTCGTCCAGGGACCATTCGCGGTCCTCACCGGATGTCTGGTCGGTCACAGGGAGCAGTCGTCGCATGCCGAGCAGTCTGGCACGACCCTTACAGTTGGGAACTGTGTCGACCAGTGCCATGACCGAAGCGGCCCCCCTTTCGCTGTGCGCCCGCGAGCCGCACGTCCCCGCCGACCGGTTGGTCGCGGAGATGGTGCCGCCGCCGCGTTTCGACGCGGTGCGCTTCGACACCTACGTCCCGGACCCGAACCAGCCCAGCCAGCGCGAGGCGGTCACGGTCCTCAGCTCGTTCGCGGCGAGCCTCGGGGGAGCCCACGCGAGCGGATCGGGCAAGCGCCGGTGGTTCGCGAAGAAGCCGGCCGCCCCCACCGGGCCTCGCGGCGTCTACCTCGACGGCGGCTACGGCGTCGGCAAGACCCATCTCCTCGCCTCCCTGTGGCACGCCACCCCGGCCGAGCCCTCGCTCAAGGCCTTCGGCACCTTCGTGGAGCTCACCAATCTGGTCGGCGCCCTCGGCTTCCAGCAGACCGTGCGCACCTTGAGCGGTCACCGGCTGCTGTGCATCGACGAGTTCGAGCTCGACGACCCGGGCGACACCGTCCTCGTCTCGACCCTCCTCGGCAAGCTCGTCGAGGCGGGTGTCGCTCTCGCGGCCACCTCCAACACCCTGCCGGGCAAGCTGGGCGAGGGCCGGTTCGCCGCCGCCGACTTCCTCCGCGAGATCCAGGGCCTCTCCGCGCAGTTCCGTCCGCTGCGCATCGACGGGGAGGACTACCGCCACCGCGGACTGCCGGACGCCCCTCCCCCGTACTCCGAGGAGACGGTCACCAAGGCCGCGTACGCCACCGAAGGCGCCTCACTCGACGACTTCCCGGCACTGCTGGACCACCTCGCCAGGGTGCACCCGAGCCGCTACGGCGCACTGACCGACGGCATACGCGCGGTCTGCCTCACCGATGTGCGGCCGGTGCCCGACCAGTCGACCGCCCTGCGCCTCGTCGTGCTCGCCGACCGGCTGTACGACCGCGAAGTGCCGGTGCTCGCCTCGGGCATGCCCTTCGACCGACTGTTCAGCGAAGAGATGCTGAACGGCGGCTACCGCAAGAAGTACTTCCGCGCCATCTCCCGTCTCACCGCGCTGGCCCGTGACGCGAAGGGCCTTGTGGAGCAGTAGGTTCGGGTGCGTAACCACCTTTCCGTCAGAAGGGATTCGCATCATGGCCACCACGCGTCAGGCGCACACGGTCTGGGAGGGCAACCTCACCGAAGGCACGGGCACCGTCACCTTCGACTCCTCCGGAATCGGCGAGTACGCCGTCTCCTGGCCGTCCCGCGCCGAGCAGGCCAATGGAAAGACGAGCCCCGAGGAGCTCATTGCCGGCGCCCACTCCAGCTGCTTCTCGATGGCCCTCTCGCACGGGCTCGCCCAGGCCGGCACCCCGCCGACCCGGCTCAACACCCAGGCCGAGGTGACCTTCCAGCCCGGCACGGGCATTACCGGTATCCACCTCACCGTGGAGGGCACCGTCCCCGGTCTCGACGAGGCGGGTTTCGTCAAGGCGGCCGAGGACGCGAAGGCCAACTGCCCCGTCAGCCAGGCCCTGTCGGGCACGACGATCACCCTGAGCGCCTCGCTCGCCTGAACGGTTGACTTGTAGGGACAGCTGAAGGCTCGTGTGGCCCGCACGGTTCCCGTGCACCCAGGTGCGTGATACACACGTGCGGGTCACATCTCCTGTCCCCTCCCAGGGCTTCGGCAACGGGAGGTCCCCCCAACAGGGAGTTGCCTCATGTCCGCAACACGTCGACAAGTCCTGGCCCGCACCGGCGCGCTGACCGCCGGAATCGCGTTCACCGGTGCCTTCTCCGAGCTCTTCGCGGGGACCGCGGCCGCTCGCGGGCACCACGCCGGATACGGACCGCTCGTCCCCGACCCAGCCGGTCTGCTCGATCTGCCGAAAGGATTCCGCTATCGGGTCCTCTCACGGGAGGGCGAGCCGCTGAGCTCCGGCGAGGGCCGCGTTCCGAGCAATCACGACGGCATGGCGGCCTTCGCCGGTCGCCGCGGCCGGGTGCACCTCGTCCGCAACCACGAGAACCGCGCGGACGCCGCGATCCCCGTCCCCACGGTCAAAGGTCTGACCTACGACCCGATGGGCAAGGGCGGTTGTACGTCCCTGGAGCTCGATGGGCGGGGCAACGTCCTGTCCGAACGGGTCGCCATCGCCGGCACCGCGGTCAACTGCGCGGGCGGGCCCACCCCTTGGGGCACCTGGCTGACCTGCGAGGAGACCGAGGACAAGGCCGGCACCAACGGTTACACCAAGGATCACGGGTTCATCTTCGAGGTGCACGGCGCCGATCCGCAGCGCACCGGGGCCGTACCGCTCACCGCGATGGGCCGCTTCCAGCACGAGGCCATCGCCGTCGATCCGCAGAGCGGGATCGTCTACGAGACGGAGGACGCCTTCCAGCGGCCCTTCGGCCTCTTCTACCGCTTCCTGCCGAACAGGCCACTGGGTGGGACGCGTTCCCTGCGCGCGGGTGGCGAACTGGAGGCCATGCGGGTGCCGGGCGTGCCCGACCTCTCCGCGATCCAGGAACCGGGAGCGAGCTTCGACCGGATCGAGTGGGTGCCCGTACCGGACAGCCAGGCGAAGGAAACACCCATCCGGCTCCAGGACTTCGGCCCCAAGGGCATCACGCACGCACAGAAGCTGGAGGGCTGCTACTGGGGCGGGCGCTCCGTCTACTTCGTCTCCAGTTTCGCCCGCAGCGGCGAGGGCTCGGCGGCGGACCACTTCGGCCAGGTGTGGAAGTACGAGCCGCACCGGCGCCGGCTGACGCTGGTCATCGCCTTCGGCCCGAGCACGGACATCCAGCTGCCGGGCGAGTCCCCGGACAACATCTGCCTCGCACCCAGCGGGGGACTGATGGTGTGCGAGGACGGCAGCGGCGCCCAGCACGTGTACGGGCTGACCAAGTCGGGCGCGGTGTACGCGATGGCCCGCGGCCGCCAGAACATCGGGACACCCGAGGCGCCGGAGTGGGGCGAGTTCGCGGGGGTCACCTTCTCGCCGGACGGCGAGACGATGTACGTCAACTGCTATACGCCGGGGACGACGTTCGCGGTCAGGGGGCCCTGGGACTGACGGAGACGGGCGGGGCGGGTTGCGCGGCGGCGCGGGCAGGTGTGCGGCCCGGGCGGGCGTCGCGGGGTGGCCCGTCCGGGGCTGCCGTCTCGACCCCCGGGCCGCGGGCCGCGGGCGTCGCGAGCAGTCGTCGTGAGCTCCGCGCCGGGGCCGTCGTGAGCCCCGGGCCGGCCACCCCGAGACGCCCGCCGTCGGCCGCGGGCACCGTGGGTTCCGGCGGGCGCCGGTCCGGCCGTCCGGGCGGGATCCCCTGGTCAGACGCTCCCGGCGTGCGCCCGTGGCGGACGCGCCGCACGATGGAGCCGTCTCCAGAAGCGCTCCCAGAATTCTGGAGCAACCGGCGAAGCCCGGGACATGTCCGGTAACTCCCTGTCCCGGGCTTCACCTTGCGCAAGGCGACTACTCGATGACGAGCTCGACCGGCAGGTTGCCGCGGGTCGCCTTGGAGTAGGGGCAGTACGCGTGGGTCTTCTCCAGGAGGTCACGGCCGGCCTCGCCCTGGAGGTGGTCCGGAAGCTCGACGCGCATGATCACGGAGAGACCGAAACCGCCGTCGGTGTCCTTGCCGATGCTGACCTCGGCGGTCACGGACGCGTCCTTGACGTCGATCCGCTCCTGCCGGCCGATGGCCCCCATCGCGCTGGCGAAGCAGGCCGCGTAACCGGCGGCGAAGAGCTGCTCGGGGTTGGTGCCCTGACCGTTGCCGCCCAGCGCCGCGGGGAAGGCGAGCGGGAGGTCGATCTGACCGTCGGAGCTGACGGCGCGGCCCTCACGGCCATTGGCGGTGGCGACTGCGGTGTAGATCGCGTCCATGAAATGCATCCCTCTTCGTCCGTTGCGAACCGATGGCGTAAGTAGAGCACACAACTAAGTTGTGCACAACTCAATGGGGCGCAGGTATGCTGGGTGCATGGAGAAGACGCCACTGACCGATGTGCCGGACGAGGCCTTCCTCCGCCTCGACCACCAGATCTGCTTCTCGCTGCACGCCGCGTCCCGGGCGTTCAACAGCGTCTACCGGGTCGCCCTCAAGGATCTGGGGATCACCTACCCGCAGTACCTGGTGATGCTGGTGCTGTGGGAACACGGCGAGCTGCCCGTCAAGCAGATCGGCGAACATCTGCGTCTGGACTCCGGGACCCTGTCCCCGCTGCTCAAGCGGCTCGAAGCGGCGGGTTATGTGGAGCGTCGGCGCAGCAAGGAGGACGAGCGCTCCGTGACGGCCCGGCCCACGGCGGCGGGCGCGGAGCTGCGGGAGAAGGCTCTGGACGTGCCCCGCAGGATCGGCGAGGCCACCGGGCTGACGGTGGAGCGGATCCGCGCGCTGCGCTCCGAGCTGGAAGCGCTGACCGCCACGCTGGACACGACCGGGCTGGAGGCCGCGGCCTGCCTGACGGAGGACGACTGACGCCCGGCGGGGCGGGCACGGCGTGCACGCAGGGACGCAGGTCCGCGACCGACGCACCGGACACCCCGGACACGGACGAGCCCCGGACATCCGCCGATGTCCGGGGCTCCTCGTCTGCGGGTGTCCGCGGCGGGACTCGGCCTCAGTTGTGCCCGCCCGCGCCGTCGCCGGCCGCGTCACCCCCCGCGTCGTTCCCGCCGCCGCCGTCGCCGCCCGCGCCGTTGTCGTCGGCGCCACCGTTGCCGTCAGCGCCGCCGTTGTTCTGCAGACCGCCGTCGGCACCGGCGTTGGCCTCGGCACCGCCGTTGTCCTGGACGCCTCCGTCGAGGCCGCCGTTGTCCTCGGCGCCGCCATCGGCACCCGCGTTGGCCTCGGCACCGGCATTGGCCTCGGCACCACCGTTGTCCTCGGCGCCGCCATCGGCACCCGCGTTGGCCTCGGCACCGGCATTGGCCTCGGCGCCGCCGTCCGCGCCCTCTCCGGCGCCCGCGCCGTCACCGATCTGCGCGCCGACCGCCGCGAGAGCCGTGGTCACCGGCTGGAAGAAGGTCTCGCCGCCCGAGGTGCAGTCTCCGCTGCCGCCCGAGGTGAGACCGATCGCACTGCCGTCCTGGGTGAAGAGCGCGCCGCCGCTGTCGCCCGGCTCAGCACACACGTTGGTCTGGATCAGACCGGTGACGGTGCCCTCGGGGTAGTTCACGGTGGCGTCGAGTCCGGTGACCTGGCCGTCGTTGAGGCCGGTGGTGCTGCCCATCCGGATCACGTCCTGGCCCACGGCCGCGTCGGCCGCCTGAGTGATCGCGACCGTCTGGCCGTTGCCGAGGTCGACCTCGCTCGGGGCCTCGGTGGCCGGGTCGTCGTACGTCACCAGCGCGAAGTCACCCTCGCCCGGGAACACCGCTTCCTGGACCGTGCCGATCGGCTCGCCGTTCGCCTCTTCGGACCACTGCTCGGCCGCGACCCCGCAGTGTCCGGCGGTCAGGAAGCCGGGGCTGCCGTCCTGCGTGGTCACGTTGAAGCCCAGCGAGCAGCGCGCACCGCCACCGAAGATGGCGTCGCCGCCCTCGAGGAAGGTCTTGAACTCGCCGGCGGACTTCTGGATGCGGGCCACGCCGGGGCCGAGGGCCTTCACGGCGGATTCCAGCCTGTCCCAGCGCTCGCCGGCGACGGTGCGGTCCGCCGTCACGAGGACCTGGTTGTTCCGCGGGTCGACGGCCCAGGAGGTGCCGGCCATCGTGGCCTGCTTGCTGAGCGTGCTCTTCGCCGCGGTCAGCTTCGTGGCGCTGTTCTGGACGCTCCTCGGCACCGCGCCGGCCTTCTTGACCTGGACGACGACGTTGTTGTTGTCGCCCACGACGTTCACGACGAGCTGCTGCTTGTCGGAGTCGTAGTACGCACCGCCGTAGGACTCGCCGAGCTGCCGGCCGAGCTGCTGGAGGAGCTCTGCCGCGGAGGCGGCGCTCATCTTCTTCGGAGCCGACGCCGCCTCGGACTGGGAACCGTCCTGCCCAGCGTAGGCCTGTGGGAGCAGGATGGCAGCCGCGGCGATGCCGACGGCACCCGCTCCCGCCAGAACGGCCTTTCGCTTGGTTATTCGCCTGTGACTCAACTCGTCGCCTCCTGTAGGGGGTACGGAGTCCGGTTGCCGATGGACACCGGGGGACGCGTCCGCCCTTGGATACGCATGAGGCGCGTGTTGTTCTCATCGCACAAGCAAAAGAACCTTGTTGATGGTTCGTCAGAAAGCGCTCAGGGCGCCAGTGAACTGCCGCAACGGGTGCAGTAACGTGCGTCGATTGCCTCGGCCGGACGATCGCAGGCGGGACAGATCCGGTTCAGCAGGCAGGCCGCTTCGCCGCCTTCGGGTTCCGGTTTCCGTTCCGGTTCCGCGGAAACGGCGGCGACGGGGGAGGCTGAGGCGTTGCGGATGGCGAGCCCGGGACGGCGGGTGTGCGCGGTGACGTAGGCGAGTCCGTCCGCTCCGGCGAACAGCGCACGATGGCTGCCGCGCGGGAGCCAGGCCAGGGAACCGGCCTCCAGCCGCTGCCGGCCGGCGTCGGTCTCCAGCTCGCCGCTGCCGTCGAGTACACAGAGAAGGACGTCCAGGTCCGCCTCCGCATGGCGGGCGACCCGGTCACCGGGTGGTACGCGGATGATGTTGGCGTCCAGTTGCCTGCCCGCCTCCGACAGTCGCCACAGCGCGCCGCCGCGGTCCGCGGGCACCGCGCGCACGTCGGCCAGGCCGGCGAGAACTCCCGCTCTCGGGGACACCGTCATCGCATTCCTCCCGAACAGGGCCCGGACGTCGGCGAGCCCCCGCCGGGCATCATTGCACAATGCAAGAGAGCGGTACCGCCACCGGAAACCGGGCGGCGCCCCGCCATGAGTACGGGTCGGGCGAGGGGCACGTTCATCGGCGGCGGCCGCGGCGGCAGGGTAGAAAGAGGCCCATGAAGGAGCAGACACAGCAGCCCGGCGCGATCGGTCACGACCGGGAGACGGGCGGTCCCCGCTTCGGGCCGCGCGCCGACGGGATGGACGACGTGGAGGCGGTCACCGGTGCGGTGCTCACGGCCTCCCGGCTGCTGGTCGCGATCTCGGCGCGGTCCCTCGCCGCAGTGGAGGACCGGGTCACGCTCCCCCAGTTCCGGCTGCTGGTCGTGCTGTCCACGCACGGCGCCGCCAAGCTCGTCCTGCTCGCGGAACGGCTGGCCGTCAGCCCCTCGACGGCGATGCGCATGGTGGACCGGCTGATCGCCGTCGGCCTGGTGGACCGCCGGACCAACCCCGGCAACCGCCGGGAGACGGAGCTGCGGCTGACCCCGGAGGGGGCACGCATCGTGGACGAGGTGATGACCAAACGGCGCGGGGAGATCAGCACGATCGTCGAGCGCCTGGCACCGGAGCAGCGCGCGTCCCTGATCGCGGCGCTGAACGCCTTCTCCGAGGCGGGCGGCGAGCCGGACGCCCCGTCCGGACCGGTGGAACTGCACCCGCTCGGCTGGACCTCCGGCACATAGAACCCGACACCGAGCGCCGTGTCCCATCACAGATGGAATGATCGTATATTTTCCGTCAGTGATCATTATCGTACGAAGAGTTGCGGCCGTGGCCGCCCTGGGTGCCGTGCTCGCCGGCTGCGGAAGCGGGGCTTCGTCCGCCCCGCCCTCCCCCGGCAAGGCCGCCGCTGCGTCGCCCCATCCCGGAAAGCCCCCGGCGCAGCGCCCGAAGCAGGGCCCGCCGACACTCGCCCCCGGTCCGGGCGGGGTGACACCCGTCTTCGAGCGGGCCGCTTCCTCCACCGCGACGGGCGACATGACCGTCGCGCTCACCTTCGACGCCGACATGACGGCGGATCAGGGACCGCGGGCGGACGACGGCGAGCGCTTCGACAACCCAGGGCTCATCGCCGCGCTGCGGGAGCTGAAGGTCCCCTCGACGGTCTTCATGACCGGCCGCTGGGCCGAGCAGTATCCGGATCAGGCGAGGGGGATCGGCAACGACCCGCTTTTCGAGACGGCCAACCACTCCTACAGCCACCACGCCTTCAAGGACTCCTGCTACGGCCTCCCGACGGTGGCCAGGAGCGAGATGCGGGCCGATGTGGACAGGGCGTTCGCCGCGTTCTCGAAGGCCGGGGTGCGCAACACCGTGCCGTACTTCCGCTTCCCGGGCGGCTGTTACGACGACGCCGCGCTGCGGGCCATCGCCCCGGCCCAGGTGACCGCCGTCCAGTGGGACGTCGTCAGCGGGGACGCCTTCGCGACGGACGCGGACGCGGTCGCGGAACAGGTGCTCGCCGGGGTGAAGCCCGGATCACTGGTGGTGATGCACTGCACGCGCAGCGCGGCCCCGGTCACCGAAGAGGCGGTCCGGAAGATCGTCCCCGAACTGCGCAAGCGCGGCTATCGCCTGGTCAAGGTCTCGGAGCTGATGCGGAGGGGCCGGGCCTAGGCTCTGTCCGGTGCCTCGCCCCCGGCCGCTTCGAGTGGAGCGATCGCCGCCCTCAGGCGCATGCTGGGTACAGGCCTTCAGGGCAAGGGAGCCCTTTGTCCTCGAAGCGCGTCCTGCGCTGAGGAAGGCGATGCGCGCATGCCCATCATTTCGCCAGGATTCCACGGCCGGCGGCCCACCGACGGCAAGAAGCTGCCGCCCGGCCAGTACGAGACGTACGACTTCCCGGTGCTCTCGACCGGCCCGACTCCCCATGTGCCGCTGGAGACCTGGGAACTCGCGGTCGTCGCGGAGGACGGCCGGCGGCACACGTGGGACTGGGCAGCCTTGCAGAAGCTGCCGATGGAGACGCCCACGGTCGACCTGCACTGCGTGACCAAGTGGTCCAAGTTCGACACCGAGTGGCGAGGAGTGTCCCTCGACGTCCTGCTCGCGGATGTCGAGACAGCGGCGGACTTCGCCCTCGTCCACTCCTACGGCGGCTACACCACCAACCTCCCGCTGGAGGACCTGCTCGACGGCCAGGCGTGGATCGTGCACGACTACGACGGCCAGGAGTTGGCGCCCGAGCACGGCGGGCCCGCCCGGCTCCTCGTTCCGCATCTGTATCTGTGGAAGTCCGCGAAGTGGGTGCGCGCGATCGAACTCCGACTGGACGACGAACCGGGCTTCTGGGAGGGCGCCGGCTACCACAACTACGGAGACCCATGGCAAGAGCAGCGATACAGGGGCGACTAGGCGACCGTCTGCGCTGGCGAACCGCTCAGGTGGAGGACCGGCGTACGGAGTCGGGAACGGCGACCACGCTCGTGCTGAACGTGCCGGACTGGCCGGGCCATCTGGCGGGTCAGCACGTCGACGTGCGGCTGACCGCCGAGGACGGGTACAGCACGCAGCGCAGCTATTCGATCGCCTCCGTCGCGGACGGCGAGCAGCTGGAACTCACGGTGCAGCGCATCGATGACGGGGAGGTCTCCCCCTATCTCGTGGACACGCTGCTGGTCGGGGGCCTCGTCGAGATCCGCGGTCCGGTCGGTGGCTGGTTCGTCTGGCAGCCCGAGCAGTCGGAGCCGGTTCTGCTGGTCGCGGGCGGCTCCGGGATCGTGCCGCTGATGTCCATGATCCGTACGAGGTCGTCGATCGGCAGCCGGGTCCCGTTCCGCCTGCTGTACTCCGTACGCGATCCGGCGGACCGTCTCTATGCCGACGAACTGCGCAAGGGCTCTCCGGGCCTGGACATGACGTACGTCTACACACGGGTGACACCCGACGGATGGCCCCGGCCGGCGGGGCGCGTGGAGCCGGACGACCTGGCGCGGCACGGCTGGCCCCCGGATTTCGAGCCGACCTGCTACGTCTGCGGCCCCACCGGCTTCGTCGAGAAGGCCGCCGCCTACCTGGTCCTTCTCGGCCATTCCCCTGATCGCGTCCGCACAGAACGCTTCGGCTAGCGGAGGGTGACATGACGATTTCAGCCGGCCACGCGTTCAGCGGGCCCAGCTACACGGACGGCAACGCGCTCGCGGGACCGCTGTCCGAGATCTTCGCGGTCGATGTCACCGCGGCGATGAGCCGGTGTGCGCACTGCACCCGTACCGGGCCCCTGGGCGGGCTGCATGTGTACGACCGCGGCCCCGGCCGCGTCGCCCGCTGCCCGGGATGCGGGGAGGTCATGATGCGCATGGTCCGTGGCAGGGGCGAGGTCTGGCTCGACATGAGCGGCACCGCGGCGCTCGCCATTCCGATGGACGACCAGTGAGCAGGCGCTGAACACGCCTGCCCACGTCGGCGCGTTCCTTCACGCCGTCCCGAAGAGGCCCGCATAGGTCCCGTAGCCCTCACGCTCCAGGTCGTCGCGGTGGATGAAACGCAGGGAAGCCGAGTTGATGCAGTAGCGCAGTCCGCCCGCGGACCGGGGACCGTCGGGGAACAGATGGCCGAGGTGGCTGTCGCCGTGGGCCGAGCGGACTTCGGTACGCAGCATCCCGTGCGAGGCGTCCCGCCGCTCGACGACGTTCTCCGCGTCGATCACCTTGGTGAAACTGGGCCATCCCGTGCCGCTGTCGTACTTGTCCGCCGAAGCGAACAGGGGCTCACCGGAGACGACATCCACATAGACGCCCGGCTCCTTGTTGTCCCAGTACTCGTTGGCGAACGCGCGCTCCGTGCCGTCCTGTTGCGTGACCCGGTACTGCTCGGGTGCGAGTTGCGCGACAGCCTCGGGGTTCTTGACGTACTCGGGCATGGCACCTCCTGGGGCGGATCCTCGGACGGACGGCACCGAGTCGACGAGCGCCCCGAAGCGACCGCGCCGATCGACCGCTGCCGATCTCAGCGCTGCTGGTCCTCGGGGTCGGGCACGATATGCACCGCGGCCTCCTCCGCGGAGGCGGCGCCGCCGTCGATGCCCACGTCGTGCGCCCAGTAGTCGTAGCCGTCGTAGCGCCGCCCGCCCGTCACGTCGGTGTCCCAGGCCAGCAGACGGCCCGCCCGCTCGTCGCCCACCTCGTCGTCGATCAGCTCGCCATCCGTGTCCGAGGCGTCACCGATTCCGTCACCCTCGTCGACGGTGTTCTCGCCGACCTCCCGGGCCAGCCGATGGTCGAGGTCCTCGTGCGACAGCGCCTCTCGGGCCGTGACGCCCCACTCGCCGATACCCAGAGGCCGTTCCGGCGGCGAGTACCCGGCGTCCAGGAAGTCGCCGATCTCCTCGTCGTCCAGACCCTCCTGGGATCTGAGCAGCCCCGCCGATTCGGGGCTTTCCGACTCGCTCGTCGATGCCATCGCTGAGTCCTTCGTGCCGTGGGATGCGCCCCGGCGAGAGCTGAACAGCGGCCCGGGGGACGCCGCCATCCCGGAATGCATCGTTCCACCCAGCGTAACGCTGTTGGCCGTCACGGGAATGTGGAAGGAGTGAGTCCTGCCTCGCTCAGTCCTCCGCGACGCGGATGATCGTCTTGCCGCGGGTGCGCCTGCCGGGGCCGAGCGCGTTCGGCGCTTCGGCGAGCGGCCGCACGGATCCGACGATCGGCTTCACCCTGCCGTCGCGGAGCCTCTGGGCGAGATCCAGGAGCCCGGCGCGATCGGGTTCGACGATGAAGAAGACCGCGCGCCCGTCCTCGGGACGGACCGTGGGCGGCATGGCAACGGCGACGAGCGTGCCACCGGCGCGCACCAGCGCCGCCGAGCGGTCGAGGACCTCTCCGCCGATCGCGTCGAACACCACGTCGACCTCGCCGGCGTCCTCCAGCCGATCGTTCTCGAGATCCAGGTAGACATCCGCGCCGAGACCGAGGGCCACGTCCCTGCCGCCGGCCCGCCCGGTGCCGATCACCCGCGCTCCCGCGTCGTGCGCGAACTGCACCGCGATCGATCCGACGCCGCCCGCGGCACCATGGATCAGTACCGTCTGCCCCGTCATGAGACGACCGTGGCCGAACAGGCCCTGCTGCGCGGTCAGCCCGGAGATCGGCACCGCCGCGGCCACCACGTGGTCGACGTCCGACGGGAGCGGCGCGAGGTTGCGGGCCTCCACGGCGGTGTACTCGGCCAGTGAGCCGTTGCGGGTCCAGTCGGTCAGTCCGAACACCCGCTGGCCGACGCTGAGGCCGGTCGTTCCGTAACCGAGTTCGACGACGACACCGGACAGTTCATGGCCCGGCACGCTCGGGGTCCGGTCGCGGCCGGCGCGGTCGGTCCACGTCCCCGGCCAGTCGAGCTCCCCGGACGTGAACCCTGCGGCGTGGACTTTCACGATGACGTCGTTCTCGGCGGCATGCGGGTAGGGCATGTCCGTCAGAGAGAGTCCACCGAGACCGGCGTCGCGGTCTCGAACGGTGATGGCTTGCATGGCAGGTCCTCTCTGTGACGAAGGATCACATCGGTCACCCCGCGCGCACGCCCATCCATCGACACAACCACCCGGCCGTGGCACGGGCAACTCGGCCGGACGCACACACCGCCGCGCCGCCCGACCTCCCGTGGTCGCCGGGGCGTGGTTCACGGAGTGCGGCCCCGCCCGGCCGTTGGGCTGGTGGTGTGGTCGTCCGTCGCCCCCCGCGCCGTAACGGCCGTGGCAGGGGCCCCGAGCGCACCATGGACGGCGTCGCACCGCCGTGAACGGCACGGTGACCGAATCCAGGAGGGCTCCGTGACCGCCCAGCAGCAGACCGCCGACGCGCTTCCCGACCGCTTCGACGGCCTCCGCGCCCTCGTCGTCAACTGCACGCTCAAGCGGTCGCCCGAGGTGAGCAACACCCAGGGACTCATCGACAAGAGCCGGGCGCTGATGGAGACGCAGGGGGTCCGGGTCGACGTCGTACGGGCCGTCGATCACGACATCGCGACCGGCGTGTGGCCGGACATGACCGAGCACGGGTGGCCGAGCGACGAGTGGCCCGCCCTGTACGAGCGGGTCCTCGCGGCGGACATCCTCGTCCTGGCCGGCCCGATCTGGCTGGGCGACAACAGCTCCGTCATGAAGCAGGTCGTCGAGCGGCTGTACGCGTGCTCGTCGCTGCTCAACGACCGGGGCCAGTACGCGTATTACGGGCGGGTCGGCGGGTGTCTGATCACGGGCAACGAGGACGGGGTGAAGCACTGCGCCATGAACGTCCTCTACAGCCTCCAGCACCTCGGGTACACGATCCCGCCGCAGGCGGACGCGGGCTGGATCGGTGAGGCCGGCCCCGGGCCCTCGTATCTCGACCCCGGATCGGGCGGCCCCGAGAACGATTTCACCAATCGCAACGTCACCTTCATGACCTGGAACCTGATGCACCTCGCCGCCATGATCAAGCGGGCGGGCGGCATCCCCGCCCGCGGCAACCAGCGCACCGAGTGGGACGCGGGCGCACGCTTCGACCAGCCGAACCCCGAACACCGGTGAGCGGGCCGGCGGCCGGCGGGCAGGTCGCCCGGGTGCCCGCCGGTCGGAGCGGGACCCCCCGCGCCTACTGCTTCGGCCCGCCGGCGGATCCGCTCTCGCCATGGCTCGTCTCGACGAAGCGCGCTTCTTCGTCCACCACCCGCACGGCCTCCTCCAGGATCGCCCGTACTTCCGCCCCGGGGATGATCGCCGCCCCGGCCGCGTCGGCGAACACGTAGTCACCGGGACGCACCACCACTCCGGACACCACCGCCGGCCGGTTCGCCTCGTACGGCGTGACGGCGTTGCCGCCCCAGTGCACGGCCTCGCCGCTGCAGTAGGCGGCGAACTCGTACTCCGCGAGCTCGGTGAAGTCCCGCAGGCGGGCGTCCGTGAGGATCCCGGCGAGCCCGTGGGCAGCGAGCGGGGAGAGTTTGACCTTGCCGCCGAGTGACGCGTCCGGGTAGCCGTTGCTCGCCAGGACCAGCACCCGCCCCTGCCCGCCGTCGCGGATGGCCTCACGGAAGAGCTCGGTGAAGTTGTACCGGTCCGCCGGCAGGGACTTCTCGCACGACGGCAGATACGAGACGGTGACGGCCGGCCCGAAGAGCAGGCGATCCGGCGTGGGGCTCTTGAGATCCATCAGATGGCATCGGTGCCGGTGAAATCGCCCCATGGCGTCGACGACGTCTGCGGTGTGCACACGAGCCGCGAGTTCGCGCAGTCGCGGCGCTTCCTCCACCATCGGACCTCCCGCACGTCCGCCCAGCCCTGCCTGCGGCGCGGGCACGGCGGCGCCGGATGGCGTGCCGACGCCTTCGGCGAGCTCTTCAGCAGCACTCTCCATCTTGCGCCGCCGAACCGGCGGCGGCTACACGATCACCGCCGCGTCAGTTCGACGCGGGCTGCGCCGTGAGCTCGCTGGGCCGCACGATCACGAAGCCCTCGCCCTGGAGCATCAGCTGGACGGCCTCGCCCGAGCCGCCGCGGATCATCGAGCCGACGGACTGGGAGCGGTGCAGCGAGGTGTTCAGCTGGGCGCTCCAGCCGACGACCGCGTCCGTGTCGACGTAGACGGGCTGCTGCGCGGTGACGGGAATGACGATGGGGTTGCCCTCGCAGATGACGGCGAGCTTCCCGTAGCCGGTGAAGAGACTGTTGAAGAGGCCCCCGCCGGTCATGCCGGCGCCCTTCACCGTCCGTATCTCGTACGAGAGTGTGGCGTCGAAACAGAGGACGTTGCGACCGTTGATCGTCAGGGCGTCGCCCTGGTCGATGTCGACGATGAAACAGTTCTGCGCCTCGTGCGCGAACCACGCCTCCCCCTGGCCGCGCACCGCCATCAACGCCAGGCCCTCACCGGTGACCGCACGCTTGAGCATGCCGCCGATGCCCTGGCTCTTGCGCTCGAACTGGAGGTTTCCGCGGTAGGCGATCATCGATCCCTGCCGCGCGTGCATCTCACCGTTCACGGCGTACTTGACCGATTTGGCGTTCTGCAGGGTCATTCCGGGCACGGTGGCCTGCTGCGCCATGTTCTCCGAGGCAAAAAGATCGCTTTTCATGGGGTGCATCGTCGCCCGGACGCGTCCGTTCCGCCAACAGCCCCGCGAAACGGGTCCGGAGCGGCTGGCAGACTGGCGGTGTGAGCAGCGAAGACATCAGCCCCGACAGTCCCTTCCGGCACGAGAGCGTCTCGCGCGACGAAGCCCCGCAGTACGTGCTGCCGCTGGTCGTGCGGATCGAGAAGGCCGCGCCCCCGGCGCGCACCGACGCGCTGGAGACCGCCGCACGGGCCGTGCTCACCATCCTGTCCGACGACCGCTCGGCCGGGGACGGCGAGTGGGCGCAGGCGATGCGCGACTGGCAGGACGCCCGTATCCGCAAGGTCGTCCGGCGGGCGCGGGGCGCGGAGTGGCGCAAGGCGTCGGCGCTTCCCGGGATCACGGTGACGGGCGAGGAGACGGAGGTACGCGTCTTCCCGCCGGTGCCGCTCGACGGCTGGCCCAAGGAGCTGGCCAAACTACAGGTTTCCGGCACGGATCTGGACGATCCGGAGCCGCCGGCCGAGCCGGGCCCGGGAGAGCCGGTGCTGTGGCTGAGCCCCGAACTGGACATGTCGGCCGGCAAGGCGATGGCCCAGGCCGGGCACGGCGCCCAGCTGGCGTGGTGGGAACTGTCGGACGCCGACCGCAAGTCGTGGCGGGACACGGGATTTCGGCTGTCCGTCCGCACCCCGGGGCGTGCCCGGTGGCAGGAACTCACGGTCAGCGGGCTGCCCGTGGTGCGTGACGCCGGCTTCACGGAGATCGCTCCGGGCTCCTGCACCGTGGTCGCCGATCATCCCTCGCTCCGGAGTTGAACACTCCGCCGCCGCGTTACGTACCTCTCAGTACCGCCGAATGCATTGAACACGGATTCAGTTGGCGGTTGGTTTGCGGTGTAGCACATCGGCTCAGGAGGCATTTTGTTGCGGCGCATCAACGGGACGGCACTCATCATCGCGGCCCTGGTCGCCACGGTAGGGGCCCTGGCGTTCCCTGTGTGGTCGTACGCGGACCGTTCCGGCACCGGCCAGGACAACATCAACGCCTCTTCGGTGGCGACGCAGTGGGGACCTCTGACGGCGACCGACCGCGACTTCCTGGTGAAGGTCCGGCTGGCGGGACTCTGGGAGCTGCCCGCGGGGCAGCAGGCGATCGAGCGGGCCCCCACGAAGGCGATCAAGGACGCCGGTGACCACCTGATCGTCGGTCACTCGGACCTCGACAAGCGGGCCCGCACCGTGGCGGCGCAGCTCGGGGTGGAGCTGCCGAACCAGCCCAACGACATCCAGCAGGGCTGGCTGCGGGAACTCTCGGCGGCCAGCGGGCGCGAGTACGAGTACAAGTTCGCCAACCTACTGCGCAACGCGCACGGCAAGGTGTTCGCTCTCGTCGCGCAGGTCCGGCACACCACCCGGAACACACTGATCCGGCAGCTCGCGACCGACGCGAACATCACGGTGCTGGACCACATCACCATGCTGGAGAACACCGGGATGGTCGACTTCGACGCCATCGCCAACGAGGCGGCCACCGGCGTGACCGCGAGCCCCACCGGCCCGCCGCCGCCGGACGGCAACCTGCCGCCGGCGCCGGCGCCCGTGGAGCCGTCCGGCAACCAGTCCGTCACCTCGAAGCCCTCGCCGGTCGCGCCGGGCACGGTCAACACCAACCGCCCGGAGGCGCCGGAACCGCAGCCCGCGGGCTAGTCGGTCCGGCCGGGCCGCAACCTCAAATGAACCTCTGAACGTCCCCTCCTCCGGATTCACCGCCGTCCTGCGGGGCCATAGGCCCTGCACGCACCGTCACACGGCGCAGTGGGCAGAGGAGGGGACTTCCCATGGAACTGGGTATCGGAATCGGCTGGCGTCCTGAGATCGCGGACGCCGTGGAGGGCCTGCCGGGCCTCGACTGGGTCGAGGTCGTGGCGGAGAACGTCTGCCCCGGCCATCTGCCCGCCTCGCTGACGCGGCTGCGTTCGCGCGGCACCAAGATCGTCCCGCACGGGGTCTCCCTCGGTCTCGGCGGCGCGGACCGTCCCTCGGAGCAGAAACTGGCCGATCTCGCGGAGCGGGCCGTGGCGCTGGATTCGCCGCTCGTGACGGAGCACATCGCGTTCGTCCGGGCCGGCGGTGTGCGCACCGCATCCCCCCAGCTCGAGGCCGGCCATCTGCTGCCGGTGCCCCGCACCTGGGACGCGCTCAAGGTGCTCTGCGAGAACGTGCGCATCGCGCAGGACCTCCTGCCGGTGCCGCTGGCGCTGGAGAACATCGCCGCGCTGATCTCCTGGCCCGACGAGGAGCTCACGGAGGGCCAGTTCCTGGCCGAGCTGGTCGAACGCACCGGCGTGGGCCTGCTGATCGACGTGGCGAACCTCCACACGAACCATGTGAACCGCGGTGAGGACCCGGCGAAGGCGCTCGACGAACTGCCGGTCGAGGCGATCCGGTACGTCCATGTCGCGGGCGGTGTCGAACGCGACGGCGTCTGGCACGACACCCACGCCCACCCGGTCACCGAACCGGTCCTTTCGGTCCTGCGCGAGCTGAGGTCCCGGGTCGCGCCGCCCGGAGTCCTGCTGGAGCGTGACGACGACTTCCCGCCGCCGGGGGCGCTGGCGGCCGAACTGGAGACCGTCCGCGCGACGGTGGTGAACGGCGCCGGGCCCGCGGCCCGCGCCGACGACGAGGCAGGCACGGTCCTCGCCGGCGACGGCGTGCGCGCGGCGCCGGGGACCATGGACGTCGGCGTGCGCGCCGCCGTCGGGGAGGTGGACCCCGGGGCCCGGGAGCGCGTCGGTATCGCCCAGGCCTCCCTGCTCTCCGCCCTGGTCGCCGGGACGCCCGCTCCCGAGGGCTTCGACCCGCAGCGGCTCCGTGTGCAGAGCCGGGCGCTCGCCGCCAAGCGCGCCGACGTCGTCGCCAAGGTCGCGCCCGAACTGCCGGAGATCCTCGGCACGGGCTACCGGCCCGCCTTCCTCGACTACGCCAAGTACCGCCCCATGCAGGCCGGTTACCGGCGTGACGCGCTCGACTTCGCTGAGCAGCTGCTCGTCGCCGGGCAGCCCGCCGACGAGAGCGCCCGCCGGCTGCTGACCCGGTGGTGGGAGGAGCGCGCCGGAACGCACCCGCCCCGGCGCGCCGCCCGCATCGTCCGGGCGGCACGGGCCGCGCTGGTGAGGAGGTGACCGCCGTGACCGTCCTCGCGATCCTCGTCCACGTCGCCGTGGCCGCCTCGTCCACCGCGCTGCTGGTCCTGGTGTCCAGGTCGCAGCGCGGCCCCGCCCCCGGCGTCCGGGCACAGATCCACGACGTGTACGAGGCCGCCTTCCTCGGCGGCGGTCCGGCGCGGGTGGTGGACGCGGCGCTCGCCGTGCTGCACGCGGACGGGCGGCTGGCGATCGGCGGTCCCGGCATCGCCGTCGCCCAGCGCCCGGTCGCCCAGGACCTCGTGGAACGGGCGGTGTTCGACGAACTGGCCGCGTCGCCCACCGGTGCACTGCACACCCTGCGCCGCTCGGTGATGCGCAGTCCCGCGGTGCAGGAGATCGGCGACGGTCTCGCAGCGCGCGGGCTGATGCTCCCGCCCCGGGCGAACCGTGCTCTGACCGTCTGGGGCCTCTGCCAGGGGTTCGTGTGCGTGATGGGGTTTCCGTTCGCGTTCGTCGTCACGGTTCTGAGTTTCGTCTCGGGTCCCGAGGACCCCGGGATTCCCTTCATCGTGCTGGTACTGCCTGCCTTGTTCGTGGGCATCGGGATCGGCTTCACGGCGGCCGCCCGCTCACGCCGCCGGATCAGTTCGGCCGGCCAGGACGCCCTGCGCTCCTTCGGGGTGCAGTTCGCGCACCTGCACTCCCCCGCCCATCTCGTCGCCCTCCACGGCCTGCGCGGCGTGACGGACCCCTTCCTCCAGGCGCAGCTGAGGACCGCGGCCCGGACTCCCGTGTCCCGGTACGAGCGTTCGGCCGCTGTCGCGGCCACCACCACGGTCGTGTGGTGTGCGGCGGCGAGCCCGGACGGCGGCGGAGGGTCCGGCTGCGGCAGCAGTTCCGGCTCGGGGTGCGGCGGTTCGTCGGGTGGGTCCGGCTGCGGCGGGTCCTCCGGCGGCTCCAGCTGCGGGGGTTCGTCGGGCGGCTCGAGTTGCGGGGGTTCGTCCGGCGGGTCGAGCTGTGGGGGCGGCGGCTCCTGAACGGTTCTCCGTGACCGCCGCGCCGTCACCGGTCCCCGGTGTCGTGTCCGGATCGTGGACAAGATGTGGCGCCGCGAAGGAGATCTCGCGTACAACACGCCCATGCTCTCGCTCCTGTTTCTGTTCCTGGCCTGGTCAGCGGCGGGACTCAGCTGCGCCCGCCTGTGTCTCGCGGCGGTCGACACGGCCCGCCCGCCCAGCGCGCGGCTCGGCGCACAGCGGGAGTTGACGCTGTACGAGGCGGCCTTCCTGGCCGGCGGACCACATCGGGTCACCGAGCTCACCCTCGTCTCCATGCACCGCCGGCGCAGGCTGCTGCTGGCGCACACGGGCTGGGCCACCGTCGTGGACCCGGACGGCGAGGACGATCTGGAACGTTCGGTGATCGGCGCCATCGGACCCGCGGGTCAGGCGCGGATAGGGGCGGTACGGGCCGCCGCGTCCGCCGCCGACGCGGTGCGCACCCTCGCCGACCGTCTGGTCCACGCGGGTCTCGCCGTCCCGGACCGGGACCGGACGCAGGTGGCGTCCGCCGTCCGTCAGGTGCGCGGCGCGACCGTGCTCACCGCGGCGCTGGCGGTGCTCTCGCTGCTGATGGTCCCTCAGGAGGCGGGCGGTGGCGGTCCCTTGATCATCTGGTTCGCGCTGCCGCTGATCCTCACGCTCGGCGCTCTGGCGATCGCCCGGATCGAGGTGCATCCCTACACCAGGTGGGCCTCACCCGACGGCCGGCGTCTGCTGGTCGGCCTCGTCGGCACCGTGGACGGCAGCGAGCGGGCGTTCCTGACCGCGGTGGCGGTGCACGGCGTCGGCGCGGTCGACGACCCGTCGCTGCGGGCCGCTCTCACGGTCGGCCGCACGAGTGGTTCACCTCTTACGGGTCATTGAGGCCGACACCCCATTCAGGTTCTTTACATGACTATCTGCTCCGCGAAGGATCTCCCTTTCCACGGCCGCTCAGCCGCCGTCCGTACGAAGGGAACGCGATGAGAGCAGTGACGAAGTACGGGGCCGTGAGCGGCCTCGGCTCATTGGTCATCACCGCACTGGCCGTCGCCCCGGCCGGCGGTACCACCACCCTCGACTCCGAGATGCAGGGGACGGCTGTCGCCGCCAAGCGGGCAGCGGACGCGGGCATCGTGTTCGGCGCCTGCCCCAAGGCCGAGGGGCTGCCCTCGTCCGTCAGCTGCGGCACGGTCAGGGTTCCGCTGGACTACTCGGACCCGTCGGGCCGTCAGATCACCCTGACCGTCAGCCGCGTGAAGGCGAGCGGCGAGGCGACGGAGTACCAGGGGGCCTTCGTCTACAACCCGGGCGGCCCCGGCGCCTCCAGCATGTACTTCCCGATGGCGGCCCAGCTCCCGGAGTGGAAGCGGATCGCGCGGGCGTACGACATCGTGGGCTACGCCCCGCGCGGGGTGGGCCGTTCGGCGCCGCTGTCCTGCCAGGACTCCGCCGAGTTCGGCAAGGGCCCGACTCCGTCTCCGATGCACCCCTCCCCCGCGTACAAGACCGAGCGGATCGCGCGGGCGAAGGCGTACGCGGAGGGCTGTGCGCGCAAGAACGGTCCCGCACTGCGTCACTACACCTCGCTCAACAACGCCCGTGACCTCGATGTGCTGCGGGCCGCGCTCGGCCAGCCGCGGCTGACCTTCATGGGCGCCAGCTACGGCACGTACTTCGGCGCGCTGTACGCGACCCTCTTCCCCTCGCACGTACGCCGCCTGGTCTTCGACTCGGCGGTGAACCCGGAAACGGACCAGATCTGGTACCGCAACAACCTCGACCAGTCGCTGGCCTTCGAGAGCCGCTGGTCGGACTTCCGCGCCTGGGCCGCGCGGCACGACGCGACGTTCCATCTCGGCACCACGCCCGAGCAGGTCATGCGCAGTTACGAGAAGGCGCGCGACCGTCTCGCCACGAAGCCGGCGGGCGGCAAGGTCGGCCCGGGCCAGTTGCACGCGGCGTTCCTCGGCACCGGGTACTACGACGACGTCTGGGTGGCGCGGGCGACCGCGCTCTCGGAGTATCTGAAGGGCAACGAGAAGCCGCTGATCGCGCAGGCCGCCCCGAGGCCGGAGTACGCCAAGGACTCGGAGAACGCCAACGCCGTCTACACCGCCGTCGAGTGCAACGACGCCCCGTGGCCCACCGAGTGGGAGGTCTGGGACCGCGACAACACCGCACTCGCCCGCAGGGCGCCGTTCGAGACCTGGGACAACGCCTTCATGAACCTGCCGTGCGCGTTCTGGACGGCGCCCCGGCAGGAGCCGCTGGAGGTCCGTACGAAGCGCGGGGCACTGCCGCCGACGCTGATCCTGGCGGCCGAGAGGGACGCGGCGACGCCGTACGAAGGGGCGCGCGAACTGGCGCAGCGGCTGAAGGGGTCGGTGCTGATCACGGAGGAGGACTCCGGGACGCACGGCATCGGGGGCGGCAGCAACGAGTGCGTCAACGCCCACCTGGAGAACTACCTGCTCCGCGGTGAGACACCGGTGCGGCGCGCGTCGTGCGCGCCGCACCCGGAGCCTGACCCGGTGTCGCTGGACCGGCGGGCCGCGCAGCCGAAGCTGCCGCACGCCGTCTGATCTTCCGGGTCGCCGAGGCCGGGTCCGCGGATGCGGGCCCGGCCTTCATGGTGTGGCGAGCCTCAGGCGAGACCCGCCACCAGGTCGCCGACCGACTTGCGGCGGCCGGTGTAGAACGGGACCTCTTCGCGGACGTGCATCCGCGCCTCGGAGGCGCGCAGATGACGCATCAGGTCGACGATGCGGTACAGCTCGTCCGCCTCGAAGGCCAGCAGCCACTCGTAGTCGCCGAGGGAGAACGACGCCACGGTGTTGGCGCGCACGTCCGGGTAGCCGCGGGCCATCTTGCCGTGGTCGGCGAGCATCCGGCGGCGGTCCTCGTCGGGCAGCAGGTACCAGTCGTAGGAGCGCACGAAGGGGTAGACGCTGACGTAGTCGCGCGGCGTCTCGTCGGCCAGGAAGGCCGGGATGTGCGACTTGTTGAACTCGGCGGGGCGGTGCAGCGCCATGTTCGACCAGACCGGCTCCAGCGCCCGGCCGAGTCGGGTGCGCCGGAAGAGGTTGTACGCGTCCTGGAGCTCGTCCGCGGTCTCGGCGTGCCACCAGATCATGAGGTCGGCGTCGGCGCGCAGCCCGGACAGGTCGTACGTGCCGCGCACGGTGACGTCCTTGGCGGCGAGCTGGTCGAACAGCTCCTGGACCTCGTCGGCGTAGGCCGACCGGTCGGTGTCGCTGGGGAGCACATCGCGCAGCTTGAAGACGGACCACAGCGTGTACCGGATGACCTCGTTGAGGTCCTTGGCCTTCTTGCCTGCGTTCGGGATCTTTTCGGGCGCACTCATGAGGCTATTCTCCCGCCTGCCGACCGGTGCCTCGCGCCAGGGTCGGCGTGGCGATGATCTCCTCCGCGGCGCGCCGCCCGTCGGCGATGCAGGCGGGGATGCCGACACCGTCGTACGCGGCCCCGCAGATCCGCAGGCCGGGCAGCTTGGCGACCTCGTCGCGGATGCGGGCGACACGGGACAGATGGCCGACCGGGTACTGGGGCAGCCCGCCGATCCAGCGCGTCACCTCGGTGGCCACGGGCCGGGCCGCGAGCCCCGTCGCAGCCCCGAGGTCGTCCAGGGACACCCCGACGAGGTCGGCGTCCTCGCGGTGCAGGTGCTCCTCCTCGCCGTACCGGCCGATGGAGGTGCGCAGGACGAACAGGTCCGATGAGCTCTCGCCGACCCAGCCCCACTTGCTGCTGGAGAAGGTGGAGGCCTTGATGGTGCGGCCGTCGACCGGCGGCACCAGGAAGCCGCTGCCGTCCGGCAGGCCGGTCAGGTCCGCTCGCCGGAAGGCCAGGGTCACCAGGGCCATGGAGGCGTACTCGATCCGGCCGAGTTCGGCGGAGGCTTCGGGCGACTCGGCGGAGAGCAGGGCCGAGGCCGACCAGGCGGGGGTGGCGAGCACCACGGCGTCGGCGGCGAACTCCCCGCGGTCGGTACGGATCCGCCAGCCCTCGGCGTCACGGCTCAGGCCGACGACGGGGGTCTCGGTGAGGATCTCGCCGCCGGCGGCACGTACCGCGTCGGCGACGGCGCCCGGCAGCAGGCCGACACCGCCGGCGATGCCCATGAAGACGGGCCCGCTCTGCGGCCGTTCCTGCGCCCGGCGCTGGATCTCGGCCACGCCCTCCAGCAGGGAGTCGTGTGTCCTGGCCGCCTCGAAGAGCTGGGGGACGGCGGCGCGCATCGAGATCCGGTAGGCGTCGCCCGCGTACACCCCACCGAGGAGGGGCTCGACCAGCCGGTCGACGACCTCGCGGCCGAGGCGCTCGGCGACGTAGGTGCCCACCGCGACATCGTCGCCGAGTTCGACGGGGGCCAGGTCGCGCTCCCGCTCGATCCGGGCGACGCCGTCGGCGGAGAGGAGTCCGGCGAGGGCGTCGGCGGAGCCCGGTACGCCCATGACATGCCCCTTGGGCATCGGGCGCAGCGCCCCGCGCGTCCACACGGAGGCGGTGGCCGTGGCGGGCGGCTGGAGCCGCTCGCCGAGTCCCACGGCGCGGGCCAGGTCGACGGCCTCCGGGCGGCGGGCGAGCATGGACTCGGCACCGAGGTCGACGGCCAGCCCCTCGATCTCGCCGGTCTGCAGCTTGCCGCCCAGCCGGTCGGTCGCCTCCAGCAGCGTCACACGCACCCCGGCGGTGACGAGCCGGTGGGCGGCCGCGAGGCCGGCGATGCCGCCGCCCACGACGACGACATGGCCGGTGGGGGTGCCCGTGTTCGGGGAAGACTCCATGTCCCCACTCTCTCAAACGCCGTTCCGAGTCCCGACCGTGACCGCTTCGGGACCGCAGGACGGCAACCCTTGCCGCGGGCCCGCCGTCGAACCGGTGACACTCACCGATGTCCCTGGGGGGCCGACATGCGGGCTCGACGTACGTTCGCGGCACTGCTGCTCACCGCTTCACTCACCGTCGCCGGATGCAGCGGCGGCGCGAGCGACGACAAGGGGGAGAGCGCCGCCGGACCGGCCGCGCGGGAGGGGGCGGCGGGTTCCGCCGCGGACAGGGCGGAGTCCGACGCGCAGCACGCCGCGCCGAAGAAGCCGGTCTCCCTCGCGCCGGCGCACATCATCCGTACCGCGGCGCTGGAGGTGGAGGTCGCGGACGCACAGAAGGCCCTGGCCTCCGCCCGCAGCGCCGTCGAGACGGCCGGGGGTCATGTCGCCGACGAGTCGACGGAACGGATCGACGACACGCATGTGGCCTCGCGGGTCGTGCTGCGGGTGCCGCAGGAGAGTTACGACGAGGTGCTGTCGACACTGGCGGGCACGGGCAGGCTGCTGTCCCGCAAGGCGGACGCCAAGGACGTCACCGACCAGGTCGTGGACGTGGAGAGCCGGATCGCCACCCAGCGGGCGAGCGTGGCCCGGGTGCGGGCACTGATGGGCCGGGCCACGAAGCTCGGCGACATCGTCGCGCTCGAAGGCCAGCTGAGCAGCCGTCAGGCCGATCTGGAGTCGCTGCTCGCGCAGCAGGCCGCGCTCAAGGACCGCACCACGCTGGCGACGATCACCCTCTCGCTCTCCGAGAAGGAGAAGAAGGAGGAGCAGCGCGACGACGACCCGGGCTTCCTGGACGCGCTCGGCGGCGGCTGGGACGCGCTGGTCGCCACGGGCCGCTGGGCAGGCGTCGTGATCGGCGCGGTGGCCCCGTTCGCCGCGGTGCTGGTGCTGCTCTACGCGCTCTGGCGCTGGGGAGTGCGGCCGCGGCTGCCGCGGCGCGCGGCCACCGAGCCGGCGGCACCCGCGCCTCTGCCGTGGCCGGGCGACAAACATGCGGGTGGCACGGGATCCGGCCCGGCGCGGGGCCCTGGCCAGGACTGAACGGCCGCTCCCCCGTAGCGTGTTCCCATGGCAACAGAGCGACTGGTCATCGTCGGGGGCGATGCGGCGGGCATGTCCGCCGCATCGCAGGCACGCAGGCTCAAGGGCCCCAACGAGCTGGAGATCGTCGCGTTCGAGCGCGGCCACTTCAGCTCGTTCTCGGCCTGCGGGATCCCCTACTGGGTCAGCGGTGACGTACGCGAACGGGAGCAGCTGATCGCCCGTACGCCCGAGGAGCACCGCGAGCGCTCCATCGATCTGCGCATGCGCACGGAGGTCACGGAGATCGATGTCGCCGGGAACCGGGTGCGCTCGCGTGACCTGGAGAGCGGCGAGGTGGCCTGGACCGGCTACGACAAGCTGGTGATCGCGACCGGCGCCCGCCCGGTCCGCCCGCCGCTGCCGGGCATCGACGCGCCCGGGGTGCACGGAGTGCAGAACCTGGACGACGGCCAGCAGCTGCTGGACACGCTCGCCGGCACCGAGGGTCGCCGCGCGGTGGTGGTCGGCGCGGGCTACATCGGCGTGGAGATGGCCGAGGCGATGCTGAAGCGCGGCTTCGAGGTGACCGTCCTCAACCGCGGCGAGCAGCCGATGATCACCCTCGACCCGGACATGGGTCTGCTGGTCCACACCGCGATGGACAACATGGGCATCACGACGGTGAACGAGGCCGAGGTCACCAAGGTCCTCACCGGTGAGGACGGCCGGGTCCGCGCGGTGGCCACGGCGGACAGGGAGTACCCGGCGGACGTGGTGATCCTCGGCATCGGCGTGCGGCCGGAGACGACGCTCGCCGAGGCCGCGGGGCTGCCGCTCGGTGCGTACGGCGGGCTGCTGACCGATCTGGCCATGCGGGTCCGCGGTCACGACAACATCTGGGCGGGCGGCGACTGCGTCGAGGTGCTGGACCTGGTCTCGGGCCGCGAGCGGCACGTCCCGCTGGGCACGCACGCCAACAAGCACGGCCAGATCATCGGGTCGAACGTCGGCGGCGGGTACGGCACGTTCCCGGGCATCGTCGGCACGGCGGTCAGCAAAGTGTGCGAGCTGGAGATCGCGCGGACCGGTCTGCGCGAGAAGGACGCGGCCGCGGTCGGACTCCAGTACGTCACCGCGACGATCGAGTCGACGAGCCGGGCGGGCTACTACCCGGACGCGGCGCCCATGACGGTGAAGATCCTCGCCGAGCGCCGCACGGGCCGGCTGCTGGGTACCCAGATCGTCGGCCGGGAGGGCGCGGGCAAGCGGGTCGACATCGCGGCGGTGGCGCTGACGGCCGGGATGACGGTGGAGCAGATGACGGCCCTGGACCTGGGCTACGCACCGCCGTTCTCACCGGTCTGGGACCCGGTCCTGGTCGCGGCCCGCAAGGCACTGGCAGCGGTCCGCAAGGCGGGCTGAGCCCGGTCCGAACCCTGCCGTGACCGGGCTTGGAGCCCGGTCACGGGTCACGGCGTGGAGGACCTAGCGGACGGTCCGCTCGTGGACGAACTCCACGAGCCGGGTCAGGGCGTCCGGGTCCGTGGTCGGGAGCACCCCGTGGCCCAGGTTGAAGATGTGGCCGTCGAGGTCCGACGCCGCGTCCAGCACCTCGCGGGTCTTCGTCTCGACCGCCTCGCGGGTGGAGAAGAGCACCGCCGGGTCGAGGTTGCCCTGGAGGGCCTTGCCGGGGCCGACGCGGCGCGCGGCCTCGTCCATCGGGACGCGCCAGTCGACACCCACGACGTCCGCGCCGGCCTCGCCCATCAGACCGAGCAGTTCGCCCGTGCCCACACCGAAGTGGATGCGGGGCACGCCGTACGAGGCGACCGCGTCGAACACCTTCGCCGACGCCGGCATCACCGAACGCCGGTAGTCCGCGGGAGCGAGCGCCCCCACCCACGAGTCGAACAGCTGCACCGCACTCGCGCCCGCCTCGATCTGCACCGTGAGGAACGCGGAGGTGATCTCCGCGAGCCGGTCCAGCAGATCCGCCCACAGCTGCGGGTCGCCGTACATCAGCGCCTTGGTGTGCTCGTGGTTGCGCGAGGGGCCGCCCTCGACGAGATAGCTCGCAAGGGTGAAGGGCGCACCGGCGAAGCCGATGAGCGGGGTGGAGCCGAGCTCCTGGGTGAGCATGCCCATCGCCTCGGTGACGTACCAGACGTCCTCGGGCGTGAGGTCGCGCAGCCGGTCCAGGTCGGCCCGGGTGCGGATCGGGTCGGCGACGACGGGTCCGACGCCGGGCTTGATGTCGAGGTCGATGCCGATCGCCTTGAGCGGGACGACGATGTCGCTGAAGTAGATCGCGGCGTCGACCTTGTGACGCCGTACGGGCTGCAGCGTGATCTCGGTGACGAGCTCGGGGCGCATGCACGACTCGAGCATCGGAATGCCCTCGCGGACCTTCAGGTACTCGGGCAGCGAGCGGCCCGCCTGCCGCATGAACCAGACCGGCGTGTGCGGCACCGGCTCGCGCCTGCACGCCTTGAGAAAGGCGGAGTCGTACGTCTTCGGCTGCTGGCCCGAGGGGCGTTCGTTGGCGCTCACGCCCCAAATCTTCGCACGTACACCTGAAGTGGCTGCCCCGGCCCGGGTGTCCCTCCCTGCGCCGAGCCCCCGTTCCGCCTACTCTTCCCCGCATGGCTGCGGCTCAGGGACAGTTTTCTGATCATCCGGATCATTCCAACGGCGCTGATGCGACGGACAGCGCGGAGGGGAATGCCGTCCCTCGCGCGTTCTCGCAGGCGGTCGACGCGCTGCGGGCCGCACGGCTGCGCCCCGAGATCGAGGTGGATCCGGCCCGGCCGCCACAGCGGCTCGCCCCGCATGCCTACGCGCTGGAGGCGGCGGTGGTCGACGGCGACGACGATCTCGCCGACGGGCGCCTTGTTCTGCTGCACGACCCGGCCGGCCACGACGCCTGGCAGGGCACGTTCAGGATGGTGACTCTGGTGCGGGCGGAGCTCGAACCGGAGATGGCCGCCGACCCGCTGCTTCCGGAGGTGTGCTGGTCGTGGCTGACGGGCGCCTTGGAAGCGCGCGGACTTTCGTACGGTGAGCCGAGCGGCACCGTCACCCGCGCGGGGTCTCACTATTTCGGTGGACTCTCCGACCGGCGCCCCGCGACGCAGATCGAGATCCGTGCGTCCTGGACACCGCGCGAGGGTCACGGCGGGGTGCCGGACTCGGGCACACACCTCGCTGCCTGGTGCGATCTGCTCTGTCAGGTCGCGGGACTGCCGCCGACGCCGGCCGGTCCGGCGGACGCGGTGACGGGCGTGGTCTCCCTTCCCCAGCGGCGGGGCCCGCAGCATCGGTGACGTTCACCCCCGGTACGGCCCGCGACACTGTGCGCGGGCCGTGCTTCGTGCTGTGCCCGTACCTCTCTCCCCGCCCGACCTCGCACGAACAGCCTGATGAGTTCGCTCGTAGGATGATCGATCACCTGTCCGAATTGCCCCAATTGTTACTCACTAAATCGTGATCATTCTCTAAAGGCGGCCGGGTTCGGTGCCGAAGAGGTCAGTGACCTAACTGCACGGTTTCGCCCCGGCTTCCCCGAGCCGGCCCCGTCCCGCACCTTCCCCAGGAGGCCTGGTGTCCGTTCTTCTCGAGCAGCCTGCAAGCCTGGTCGCCTACCGCCCGAACAAGCCGACGGCCATGGTCGTCGTGGCCGACCCGCGCGTCCGCTCCACCGTCACCCGCCACCTGTGGGCCCTCGGAGTACGTGACGTGATCGAGGCGTCGTCCATCGCGGAGGCCCGTCCCCGCGTCGGCAACCCGCGCGACATCTGCGTTGCCGACGTCCACCTGCCCGACGGTTCCGGGCTGACCCTCCTGTCCGAGACCCGCGCGGCCGGCTGGCCGAACGGTCTGGCCCTGTCCGCCGCCGACGACATCGGCGCGGTGCGCAACGCGCTCGCCGGCGGCGTCAAGGGATACGTCGTCACCGGTACCCGTACGAACATCGGTCACCCCACCCGCCCCGGCGCGGCGCCCATCGGCGCCGGAGCCGGCCGACTGCACCGCCGCCCCCCGGGTGCCCCGAGCCACCCGGGCGGCTACCGCGAGCTCTCCGGCCGTGAGGTCGAGGTGCTCCGGCTCGTCGCCGAAGGCCAGTCGAACAAGGCCATCGGCGTCTCGATGGGCCTGTCCGCGCTCACCGTCAAGAGCCACCTCGCCCGTATCGCCCGCAAGCTCGGCACGGGCGACCGTGCCGGCATGGTCGCCGTCGCCCTGCGCACCGGCATCATTCACTGATCGCTCCACATTTCTTTCGCGCCCGTCGACGGAACGTTCCGTCGACGGGCGCTGTCCGTTCACAGATACCCTTGACACGTGACCGACGCCCAAGAGACCGCAGCAGAGACCGCACTGCGAACCGCCGGGGGCGCTCCCCCGGACGACGGCGTCGCAGCCGAAGAAGTACCGATCCCCTTGCTGGAGCCCCGCGAGGGGATCCCTCCGGTCGTCGCCGACGCCGACGCGCTGGCCGACGTGATCGCCGCGTTCGCCGGCGGCACCGGCCCCGTCGCCGTCGACGCGGAGCGCGCCTCCGGCTACCGCTACGGGCAGCGCGCCTATCTCGTACAGCTGCGCCGTGAGGGCGCGGGCAGCGCGCTGATCGATCCGATCGGCTGCCCCGATCTGTCCGGTCTGGGCGAGGTGCTGTCCGGCACGGAGTGGATCCTGCACGCCGCGACACAGGACCTGCCGTGCCTGCGCGAAATAGGCATGCTCCCCACCCGGCTCTTCGACACCGAACTGGCCGGGCGGCTCGCCGGGTTCCCCCGGGTCGGGCTCGGCGCGATGGTGGAGTCCGTCCTCGGGTACGCGCTGGAGAAGGGCCACTCCGCCGTCGACTGGTCGACCCGCCCGCTCCCCGAGCCGTGGCTGCGCTATGCCGCGCTCGACGTCGAGCTGCTGATCGATCTGCGCGACTCGCTGGAGAAGGAGCTGGACCGGCAGGGCAAGCTCGAGTGGGCCCACCAGGAGTTCGACGCGATCGCCTCGGCGCCGCCCGCTCCCCCGCGCAAGGACCCCTGGCGGCGGACGTCCGGCATGCACAAGGTGCGCCGGCGGCGTCAGATGGCCGTCGTACGGGAGCTGTGGACGACCCGGGACCGGGTGGCCCAGCGGCGGGACGTGTCACCGGGCAAGGTGCTGGGCGACGGCGCGATCGTGGAGGCGGCGCTCGCCCTCCCGGCGGATGTGCAGGCGCTGACCGCGCTGCCCGGGTTCGGGCACCGGATGGGCCGGCGGCAGCTGGAGCAGTGGCAGGCGGCGGTCGACCGGGCGAAGGCACTGCCCGACGCCGAGCTGCCGCAGCCGGGCCAGCAGCTGAACGGCCCGCCTCCGCCGCGATCCTGGGCCGACAAGGACCCGGCCGCCGCCGCACGTCTCACGGCGGCGCGGGCCGCGGTGTCCGCGCTCGCGGAGGAACTGAACCTGCCGCAGGAGAACCTGATCACTCCGGACACGGTCCGGCGGGTGTGCTGGGAACCGCCGGCGCAGCCGTCGGTCGAGACGGTGGCGCAGGCGCTGGCGTCGCACGGGGCGCGTCCATGGCAGATCGAACAGGTGGCACCCCTGCTGACGCGCGCGCTGGCGGCCACGGCAACGACCTGACGCGCCGGACCCCGCGTCTCCGTCCGCGCCGGGCGTTCGGGGAGCGGGGCCCGCACGCGGTGGCCCGGCACACCCTGCGGGCGGGTGCTCCCGCGCGTGACGGGCCGGATGCTCCGGCCCGCCGCCTGGCCTGGGCCGGAGCCCCGCGATGATCCGCACGCCGGTGACACACCCTGCGGGCGGGTTCGCACACGGGACGGGCTGGATGCCCGGGTCCCGCCTGGCAATCGGGCGATCGGGCTCGGGGCCTGCGCCGATCCCCGCACGCGATGGCCGAGCACACCCTGCGGGCGGGTACCTCACCCGCCGGACGGGCCGGATGCCCCGGTCCCGCCTGGCAACCGGGCGCGGGGCCTGCGGCAATCCCCGCACGGTCAGCGGCCACGCCTACGGGCAGGTGCCTCCCACGCCGGACGGGCTGAATGTCCCGCCCACCACCGACTCGGGGCGGGCCCCACCGAGACCCCGCACGCCGGTGGTACGGCACAGGCTGCGGGCGTGCTTTCCCCGGCCGGCCGGTCACGGCACGCCCGGTGGGCCTGCCCGTCCAGGCGCGGGCCCCACGGCGGAACCGCCGTGCATCCACACGCCGATGGCACCGACACCCTGCGGGCAGGTCTCCCGCGTAGGAAGGCCGGATGCTCCGGCCCGGCCCGGCGATCGAACGCGGGCCCGGGGCGTCATCCAGGCGCGGGTGCCACGGCACACCCTGCGGGCGGGTGCTCCCCCGCTGCACGGGCTGGACGTCCCGCCCCCGCCCGCCGATCAGGCGCAGGGCACGCGGCGGAAGCCCTCCACGCATCCCCGCCCCCCCGGAACGGCTGACGCGCCTCGGCCCGGTGTGACGTTCGCCGCTCCCGCCGCTTGGGGTGGGCAGCTTGGTTACCCACAAGTAGCATGGCCGGAGGAAAGCGCGCGCTCAGCGCGCCCCGCAGCAGTGCCACCCCGCACCCTGGAGGAGAGCCATCGTGCCTCGTACCGTCAGGGACGTCGTCTTCGTCGACGGCGTCCGCACCCCGTTCGGCAAGGCGGGCCCGAAGGGCATTTACCACGAGACCCGGGCCGACGATCTCGTCGTGAAGGCGATCCGGGAGCTGCTGCGCCGCAACCCGGACCTCGACCCCGCGAAGATCGACGAGGTGGCGATCGCCGCGACCACGCAGATCGGTGACCAGGGCCTGACCATCGGCCGCACCGCGGGCATCCTCGCGGGTCTGCCGCAGTCCGTGCCCGGCTACTCGATCGACCGTATGTGTGCCGGCGCCCTGACCGCCGTCACCTCCGTCGCGGGCAGCGTGGCCTTCGGTGCGTACGACATCGCCGTCGCCGGCGGTGTCGAGCACATGGGCCGCCACCCCATGGGTGAGGGCGTCGACCCGAACCCGCGGTTCGTGAGCGAGAAGCTCGTCGACGAGTCCGCCCTGTTCATGGGCATGACCGCGGAGAACCTGCACGACCGCTACCCGCACATCACCAAGCAGCGCGCCGACGAGTACGCCGTGCGCTCGCAGGAGAAGGCGGCGAAGGCGTACGCGAACGGCAAGATCCAGCAGGACCTGGTGCCGATCTCGGTCCGCCGCACCAACCCCGAGGCCGGCGAGACCGGCTGGGGCCTCGTCACGCAGGACGAGCCGATGCGCCCCGGCACCACGCTGGAGAGCCTCGCGGGTCTGAAGACCCCCTTCCGTGTGCACGGCCGCGTCACCGCGGGCAACGCCGCCGGTCTCAACGACGGCGCCACCGCCTCGCTCATCGCGTCCGAGGAGTTCGCGCGCGAGAACAACCTGCCGGTCAAGATGCGTCTCGTCTCGTACGCCTTCGCCGGCGTCGAGCCCGAGGTGATGGGCTACGGCCCCATCCCGGCGACCGAGAAGGCGCTGGCCAAGGCGGGCCTGTCGATCGAGGACATCAACCTCTTCGAGGTCAACGAGGCCTTCGCCGTCCAGGTGCTCGCCTTCCTCGACCACTACGGCATCGCCGACGACGACGCGCGCGTCAACCAGTACGGCGGCGCCATCGCGTTCGGCCACCCGCTGGCCTCCTCCGGTGTCCGTCTGATGACGCAGCTGGCCCGCCAGTTCGAGGAGCAGCCCGAGGTCCGCTACGGCCTCACCACGATGTGCGTCGGCTTCGGCATGGGCGCGACGGTCATCTGGGAGAACCCGCACTTCGACGGAGGCACCAAGTGAGCACCACCACGGAACTCCTGAAGGGCGCGGCCGAGCTGTTCCCCGACGAGGTCGTCACGCAGGCGCACGTACGCCACCTCGACCTGCCCGGCGCGGGCCGCTTCGCGCTGATCACGCTCGACAACGGCCTGGACCACACCAAGCCGACCACCTTCGGTCCGCAGTCGCTCGCGAACCTCGACGCCGCGATCGACCAGGTCGAGAAGGAGGCGTCGGAGGGCTCGATCACCGGCGTCGGCATCACCGGCAAGCCGTTCATCTTCGCCGTCGGCGCCGACCTCAAGGGTGTCGAGCTGCTCAAGGAGCACTCCGACGCGCTCGCCATCGGCAAGGGCGGCCACGACGTCTTCAAGCGTCTGTCCCACCTCGCGGTGCCGACCTTCGCGTACTACAACGGCGCGGCGATGGGCGGCGGTGTCGAGGTCGGTCTGCACTGCTCCTACCGCACCGTCTCGCAGGCCATCCCCGCCTTCTCACTGCCCGAGGTCTTCCTCGGTCTCGTCCCCGGCTGGGGCGGCTGCGCACTGCTGCCGAACCTGATCGGCCCGGAGCGCGCGGTCTCGGTCATCATCGAGAACTCGCTCAACCAGAACAAGCAGCTCAAGGGCGCGCAGGTCTTCGACCTCGGCATCGCCGACGCGATCTTCGAGGGCGCCGACTTCCTGGAGCAGTCGCTGCTGTGGACGGCGTCCGTCCTCAAGGGCGAGATCGTCGTCGAGCGGGCGGAGATCGACCGCGGTGACGCCTGGGACCAGGCCGTCGCCCGCGGCCGTGCCATCGCCGACTCCAAGGTGCACGGCGCCGCCCCGGCCGCCTACCGCGCCCTGGACATCGTCGCCGCCGCCAAGGACGGCGACCTCCAGGCCGGCTTCGACGCCGAGGACACCGCGCTGGCCGACCTGATCATGGGCGGCGAACTGCGCAGCGGCATCTACGCCTTCAACCTGGTGCAGAAGCGGGCCAAGCGTCCCGCGGGCGCCCCGGACAAGAGCCTGGCGCGTCCGGTGACCAAGGTCGGCGTCGTGGGCGCTGGCCTGATGGCCTCCCAGCTGGCGCTGCTGTTCCTGCGCCGCCTCGAGGTGCCGGTCGTCCTGACCGACATCGACCAGGAGCGCGTCGACAAGGGTGTGGGCTACGTCCACGCCGAGATCGACAAGCTGCTCGGCAAGGGCCGCGTCAACCAGGACAAGGCCAACCGCCTGAAGGCCCTGGTCTCCGGTGTGCTGGACAAGGCGGAGGGCTTCTCCGACGCCGACTTCATCATCGAGGCCGTCTTCGAGGAGATCGGCGTCAAGCAGCAGGTGTTCGCCGAGGTGGAGGCCGTCGCCCCCGCCCACGCGATCTTCGCCACCAACACCTCCTCGCTGTCCGTCACCGAGATGGCGTCGAAGCTCCGGCACCCGGAGCGGGTCGTCGGCTTCCACTTCTTCAACCCGGTCGCGGTCCTGCCGCTGCTGGAGATCGTCCGCGGCGAGCAGACGGACGACGCCTCGCTCGCCACCGCGTTCGGTGTCGCGAAGAAGCTGAAGAAGACCGCGGTCCTGACGAAGGACGCCCCGGCGTTCGTCGTGAACCGCATCCTGACCCGCTTCATGGGCGAGATCCAGAACGTCATCGACGAGGGCACCCCGGTCGCCACCGCCGAGAAGGCGATCGAGCCGCTCGGTCTGCCGATGTCGCCGCTGGTCCTGCTGGAGCTCGTCGGCCCGGCGATCGGTCTGCACGTCTCCGAGACCCTCAACCGCGCCTTCCCGGACCGCTTCACGGTCTCGGCGAACCTGGCCGCGGTGGTCAAGGCCGGCAAGCGCGGCTTCTACGTCTACGATTCCGGCAAGCCGGAGCTGGACCCCGAGGTCGCCGCACTCCTCCAGCAGGGCGACTCCGTCCTCACCGAGGAGCAGGTCCGCGACCGCGTTCTCGACGCGGTGGCGCAGGAGATCGGTCTCATGCTGGACGAGGGTGTCGTGGCCGAGGCCCAGGACATCGACCTCTGCCTGATCACCGGCGCCGGCTGGCCCTTCCACCTGGGCGGCATCACGCCATACCTGGACCGTGAGGGTGTCTCCCAGCGGGTGAACGGCAAGCCGTTCCTGGCGCAGGGCGTCGCGAGCGTCCCCGCGTAGCCGAACCGCTGACGAAGGCCCCGGCACCTCTCTCGGTGCCGGGGCCTTCGCATGTCACGCTGGCCGCATGGAACCCCTGCTGATCGTCGATGCGGCCAACGTCATCGGATCCGTGCCGGACGGCTGGTGGCGGGACCGGCGCGGGGCCGTGGAGCGGCTGCGCGACCGGCTGCCGCAGGTCGCCGCCGCCGGGCTGCCGGCGCACCCCGGTCCCCTCGACGTGGTGCTCGTCGCCGAGGGGGCCGCGCGGGGTGTGGAGAGCATCCCCGCGGTACGGGTCTCCTCGGCTCCCGGCAGCGGTGACGACCGGATCGTGGAGCTGGTCGCCGAGGCGGATGCCGGCCGGGACATCGTGGTGGTCACGGCCGACCGGGAACTGCGGCGGCGCGTCGAGGCACTCGGCGCCGGCTGCGTGGGTCCCAGGGCCCTTCAGAACCTGTCGGGTGACCTCTGACCGGGCGTCCACGCCCTGGCACGCACCCTTCCCGCGTTACCGAAATACCCTGGTAGCTCCGCTACAAGGGCATCCCGGCGCCTTGGAATCGCACGCACCAGACCGCATCCGCTTCCCGGTCGAAGATCACCCGACAGGCTCTCAGCCACCGGACGAGCGGACGTAGAGCACAGCGCCGTCGATCTCGTCGGGGAGCGGTTCGTAGTGCCGCTCCAGGAGCCTGCGCAGGGTCGGGACGCGTTCGGGGGCGAACGGTTTGCCCCGGGAGTCGTCGACGATCAGCGCCGGCGGGTGGGCGCGCATCTCGTCGGCGAACGTGGGCCAGGCGCCCTCCACCCCGTACTTCTCCCCCACCTGGGGGCCGTTGCGGCCACCGCTGTAGTTGGTGAGCAGACCGGCCGTCAGAAAGCGGCTGGCGGGCGGCCGGTCGGCGAGCCAGTACGTCTCGGGGTGTATCCCCCACACGAGAACGCTCTCAGCGGGGCCTGTACGGGCCTGTACGGCCGTCGCGAGGCGCTGGGCGTGGGCCAGCTCCGGACGCGGCGTCAGCGTCCCCCAGAGGAGGAACAGGGCGCAGCCGCAGGCCGACCACGCCAGCGCGGACGCGAGCCGGTGACGCGGCAGGATCTGCAGGGCTCCCGTCGCCAACAGAGCCAGCGGCGGGATCAGTTGCAGGTAGTAGTGCCCGAAGAAGTGGAAACCCAGCAGCACGGCGGCCGCCGACGACGCCAGCCACAGCCAGAGGTCGCCCACGCCCGTGCGCGCACTGCGCAGCACCCGCACGACCGGCGGGACCAGTCCCGCGCAGGCGACCCCGAGCAGCGCCGTGTTGGCCACGGCCCGGGACAGGACATGCAGTTCGGAGCCGGTGAAGGAGGCGTACGCCCCCGATCCGGTGACCGTCCAGAACAGAAAGCCGGACGGGTCCGTGAGCAGCGCGGCGGCCAGGACCGGCACGGCGAATCCCAGGGCCGTGCGCAGCAGTGCGCTCCGGTGCACCTGAGCGTTCTGCCACAGCAGCCACAGGACCGGGCCGAACACGGCTCCGCCGGTCTGCTTGGTGAGGAACGCCCCCGCCACCGCGACGCCCGCGGCGCCCCAGCGGCCGCGGTCCGCGTACCGGACGGCCGCGGCCGTGAACGGCAGTATGAAGACCTCGAACGTGGCGGCCTGGGCGTCCTCCGGGTTCAGACCGATGGACACCAGCAGATAGAGCACACCCGCGGTGCGCCCGGCGCGGTCGCCCCAGCGGCGGCGTGCGATGCCGGCGAGCAGTGCGGCGGTGACGAGCTGGGCGATGACCGCGAGGACCTTCACCGAGCGCAGCGACTCGTCGCCGAACAACGCGAACAGCGTCTGATAGAGCAGCGGCAGCAGGGGCGGCTTGCGGTCGACGACGGTCTCGTACAGCGCTCCGCCGTCCGCCAGTATCCGCGCCTGGACGGCGAGATAGCCCTCGTCCGGGCTCCACAGCCGGTGCCCGAAGGACGGGAGGCGGGTGACGAACGCGAGCAGGCCGAGGGCCGGAAGCAGCCGCCGCCAGTAGTGGAGGCGGCGCGCCGGTGCCGGTGCCCGTCGGCGCTGCCGGGGCAGGGACCGCGCGGGGACGCGGCGTAGCGAGGATGGCGGCTCCGCCGGCATGAGTGCCTTTCCGGGTCAGGGTGCAGGCCCGGAAACGCACAGTATCCGGCCCCGCAGGTCCCACCGAAGCAGGACATACGGGGCCGGTGCGAAAGGTGGTGCTGTTACCGCTGCTGAGCGGGGGTGCGGCCCGCCGGGCTACTTGGGGTTGCCGTCACCCGAGAGGGATCCGCCGGACCGGGCTCGCGTCTGCAACCGGCTGTGCCCGCGGCCGTAGAGGTAGTACACGACCACACCGATCAGCATCCAGACGCCGAACCGCAGCCAGGTCTCGGTCGGCAGGTTCAGCATCAGCCACAGCGACGCCGCGATGGAGATGATGGGGAGCGCCGGCACCCACGGGGTGCGGAAGGCGCGGTGCAGGTCGGGGCGGGTGCGGCGGAGGACGATGACGCCGAGGGCCACGATCACGAAGGCGAAGAGCGTGCCGATGTTCACCAGGGCCGCGAGCGCCTCGAGGCTGGTGAACCCCGCGATGACGGCGATGGCGCAGCCGAGCACGATGGTCGCCCGGTGGGGGGTCCGGAACTTCGGGTGGGTGACGGAGAAGAAGCGCGGCAGCAGCCCGTCACGGCTCATCGCGAAGAACACCCGGGTCTGGCCCAGGAGCAGGATCATGCAGACGGTGATGAGGCCCACGACCGCGCCGAGGCTGATGGCACCGGCGAAGAAGGGCTGGTCGACGGACTTGAAGGCGTCGGCGAGCGGCGCGGTCGCCGACATCTCCTTGTAGTTCTGCATACCGGTGACGACGAGCGTCACGGCCACGTAGAGCACGGTGCAGATGATCAGCGAGCCCAGGATGCCGCGGGGCATGTCCCGCTGGGGGTTCTTGGTCTCCTCCGCCGCGGTGGCGACCACGTCGAACCCGATGAAGGCGAAGAAGACGATGGACGCCGCGGTGAAGATGCCCATGACGCCGAAGTTGGTGGGGTCGTAGCCGAACAGCACCTGCACCAGCGGCGCCGTGAGACCGTTCCCCGTCTCCTGCGCCTCGGCCGGAGGGATGAACGGGGTGTAGTTGTCGGCCTTGATGAAGAACAGGCCCGCGACGATGACCAGCAGGACCACGGTGACCTTGATCGCGACGACGATCGCGGTGATCCGGGCGGACAGTTTCATGCCGATGACCAGGATGGCGGTCAGCGCCAGGATGAGCAGGAAGGCCAGCAGGTCGAAGTGCCCTCCCGCATCGGGTCCCGACAGCGCGGAGGGCATCTGCCAGCCGAGGTTGGTGTCCAGGAGGTGCCGCGCGTACCCGGACCAGCCGACCGCCACCACGGCGGTGCCGAGCGCGAACTCCAGGACCAGGTCCCAGCCGATGATCCAGGCCGGCAGTTCACCGATGGAGGCGTAGGAGAACGTGTACGCGGAACCCGCCACCGGCACGGTGGAGGCGAACTCCGCGTAGCAGAGCGCCGCCAGTGCGCAGACGACGCCGGCGACGACGAAGGACAGGGCGGTCGCGGGCCCGGCGTTCTCCTTGGCCGCGATACCCGTGAGGACGAAGATGCCCGTGCCGATGATGACGCCGACGCCGAAGACGGTCAGGTCCCAGGCGGAGAGCGACTTCTTCAGCGCGTGCTCCGGCTCCTCCGTGTCGCGGATCGACTGCTCGACCGTCTTGGTCCGGAAGGCGCCCCTTCTGCCTGCTGGGCCGCCCGCAGGGTCTGTCTGTGTGCTCACCGTGCACCTCCACGCTTGACGTCCCCGACATCATCGGGACGGTGGGTGGTCCACGGGCGGCCGTCACAGCACGCTTCACGCGAATGGGCCGGTAGGACCACCCCACCAGGGTGACCCTCCGGCCCCTGTTCACGCACGCTGTGCAGCGCCATTCGCGTCAACCGGGTGACGGTCAGTCGCGTGCGGGCTCCACGGCCTCGCTGTCGAAGCGGCCGTCGAGCCTGGCCACCAGACCCGTCACCTGGCGGGCGATGTCCGGCGCCGTCAGGCCGATCTCGGCCATGACCTCCTTGCGGGAGGCGTGGTCGAGGAAGCGCGGCGGGATACCGAAGTCACGCAGCGGGACATCGACGCCTGCGTCCCGCAGCGCCTGGGCGACGGCGGAACCGACGCCGCCGACCCTGCTGTTGTCCTCGACGGTGACGACGACCCGGTGCAGCTCGGCGAGCGGTGCGAGGGCCTCGTCGACCGGCTTGACCCAGCGGGGGTCGACCACCGTGGTGGAGATGCCCTGCTTGTCGAGGAGATCGGCGATCTCCAGGCACATCGGGGCGAGCGCGCCGACGGAGACGAGCAGGACGTCGGGGTCGGCCACCTTCGCCTCCCGCAGGACGTCCATGCCTCCGACCCGGCCCACGGCCTGCACCGAGGGGCCGACGGCGCCCTTGGAGAACCGCACGACGGTCGGCGCGTCGTCGACCTCGACCGCCTCGCGCAGCTGGGCACGCACCTGGTCCGCGTCACGCGGGGCGGCGATCCGCAGGCCGGGGACGACCTGAAGGATCGACATGTCCCACATGCCGTTGTGCGAGGCGCCGTCGGTGCCGGTGACACCGGCGCGGTCCAGGACGAACGTGACGCCGCACCGGTGCAGGGCCACGTCCATCAGGACCTGGTCGAAGGCGCGGTTGAGGAAGGTGGCGTAGACCGCGAAGACGGGGTGCACGCCCCCGGTCGCCAGACCGGCCGCGGAGACCGCGCCGTGCTGCTCGGCGATGCCGACGTCGTAGACACGGTCGGGGAAGGCCTTGGCGAACCTGTCGAGCCCGACCGGCTGGAGCATCGCGGCGGTGATCGCCACGATGTCCTCCCGCTCCTTGCCGAGCCGGACCATCTCCTCGCCGAACACGGAGGTCCAGTCGAGTCCCGAACTGGCGATCGGCAGACCGGTGTCGGGGTGGATCTTGCCCACCGCGTGGAAGCGGTCCGCCTCGTCCTGGAGGGCGGGCTGGTAGCCGCGGCCCTTCTCGGTGAGGCAGTGCACGATCACGGGCCCGCCGAAGCGCTTGGCGCGGGCGAGGGCGGACTCCAGCGCCTCGATGTCGTGGCCGTCGATGGGGCCGACGTACTTCAGTCCCAGGTCCTCGAACATGCCCTGCGGGGCGATGAAGTCCTTGAGGCCCTTCTTGGCGCCGTGCAGGGTCTCGTAGAGCGGCCTGCCGACGACGGGGGTGCGCTCCAGGATGTCCTTGCCGCGGGCGAGGAAGCGCTCGTAGCCGTCGGTCGTCCGGAGGGTGGCGAGGTGGTTGGCCAGGCCGCCGATGGTGGGCGCGTAGGAGCGCTCGTTGTCGTTGACGACGATGACGAGCGGGCGGTCCTTGGCGGCGGCGATGTTGTTCAGCGCCTCCCAGGCCATACCGCCGGTCAGGGCGCCGTCACCGATGACCGCGACGACGTGGTCGTCCTTGCGGAGCACCTCGTTGGCCTTGGCGAGGCCGTCGGCCCAGCCGAGCACCGTGGAGGCGTGGGAGTTCTCGATGACGTCGTGGTCGGACTCGGCCTGCGACGGGTAGCCGGAGAGGCCGCCCTTCATCTTGAGCCGGGAGAAGTCCTGACGGCCGGTGAGGAGCTTGTGCACGTAGCTCTGGTGACCGGTGTCCCACAGGACCTTGTCCTTCGGGGACTCGAAGACCCGGTGGAGAGCGATGGTCAGCTCGACGACGCCGAGGTTGGGACCGAGGTGTCCGCCGGTCTTGGAGACGGCGTCGACGAGAAAGGTCCGGATCTCTGCGGCCAGCTGATCCAGCTGCTCCGGGCTGAGCCGGTCCAGATCGCGCGGTCCCTTGATACGGGTAAGCAAAGCCACCCGTGCCTCCTTGACTGTTGAGCTGGTCGAGCGTGCCGATTCGTCGAGTCTAATGTTCCGCGCCGGGGAGCAGTCATCGGGCGGTGCGTTCCGCATCACTCCAACGGCCCAGACGCAGCGGTGCCCGGCACCGTGTCACGGTGCCGGGCACTGGCCGGTCGTGCTGGGTTCGTGTCCGGAGCGTCCCGTCCGGGTCGCGACGACCCGCTCCGCACACTCGCTAGGCGCGGCCTGCGGTCTTCTGCGTCTTGCGGGTGATCGAGTCGATCACGACGGTGGCCAGCAGCACACCACCGGTGATCATGTACTGGATCGGGGTGGCGATGCCCTCGAGCGCCAGTCCGTACTGGATCGAGACGATGACCATGACGCCGAGGAGGGCGTTCCAGGTCCGGCCCCGGCCACCGAAGAGGCTGGTGCCACCGATGACGGCCGCCGCGATGACGTTCATCAGCAGGTCACCGGCGCCGGCGCTCTGGTTGGCCGCCGCGATCTTGGAGGCCCAGAACAGGCCGCCGATGGCCGCGAAGGTGCCGGCGAGCGAGAAGACGGAGACCCGGATGGCCGTGACGTTGATACCGGCACGCCGCGAGGCCTCCACGCTGCCGCCGAGCGCGAAGATCTTCCGGCCGTAGGTGGTACGGCGGAGGACGAAGTCCGTGATCACGAGGACGGCGAGGAACAGGACCAGCGCCAGCGGCAGGCCCTTGTACTGGTTGAACATGATCGCGCCGGCGAAGGCGATCACGGCCAGGGCCACGGTGCGCACCACGATGTCGACGAGCGGCCGGGACGGGATGCCGGCGGCCGCACGGCGGCGGTTGTCGTAGAAGCTGGAGAGGAAGAAGCCGGCCACGGCGACCGCGGCCAGACCGTAGGCGGCGGCCACGTCGGTGAAGTAGTACGTGGTCAGCTTGCCGACGACGCCTTCGCCGTCCAGGTTGATCGTGCCGTTCTCGCCGAGCAGCTGGAGCATGAAGCCCAGCCAGAACAGCAGGCCGGCCAGCGTGACGGCGAACGCGGGGGCGCCGATCCGGGCGAAGAAGAAGCCGTGGAGCGCGCCGATGGCGGCGCCGCTGACCACCGCGATGAGGACCGCGAGCCACTCGTTCATGCCGTGGGTGACGCTCAGCACCGCGACGACGGCGCCGGAGACACCACTGACGGAGCCGACCGACAGGTCGATCTCACCGAGCAGCAGGACGAAGATGATGCCGACGGCCATCATGCCGGTGGCGACCATCGTGACCGCGATGTTGCTGAGGTTCTCGGCGGAGAGGAAGTTCGAGTTCAGGCTCTGGAAGATCGCGCCGATGATGATCAGGCCGACGATGACCGGCATCGAGCCCAGGTCACCGGCGTGCATCTTGCGCTTGAACTCGGAGAAGTAGCCCGCGAGGCCCTGCTCGCGCACCAGCAGCCGCGGGTCGACCGCGGTGACGGCGGCCTTGGCGGCCTCCGGGTTCACGACGGGCGCGTCCGTGGGCGCGTCGGTCGTCGTGGAGGTCTTGTCGATGTTCACTTCTGAACCTCCGCGTTGCGCGCCGCACGACGGGTCACGGCGTTGTCCGTGGCGCCCGTGATGGCGGAGATGATCTCTTCCTGCGACGTGGACTTCACGTCGAAGACACCGTTGTTGCGCCCGAGGCGCAGGACGGCGACCTTGTCGGCGACGGCCTTGACGTCAGCCATGTTGTGGCTGATCAGGATGACCGCGTGGCCGCGCTCACGCAGGCGCTCGACGAGGTCGAGTACCTGGGCGGTCTGCTCGACACCGAGGGCCGCGGTCGGCTCGTCGAGGATGACGAGCTTGGGCTCACCGAGCATCGAACGGGCGATGGCCACCGTCTGGCGCTGACCACCGGACAGCGAGGCGATCGGGATGCGCACGCTGGGGATGCGGATCGACAGCGTGTTCAGGAGCTCGAGTGCACGACGCTCCATCTCGACCTCGTTGAGAATGCCGCGCTTGCGGATCTCCCGGCCGAGGTAGAGGTTTCCGACAACGTCGATGTTGTCGCACAGCGCGAGGTCCTGGTAGACGGTCGCGATGCCCAGGGCCTGGGCGTCGTGCGGACGGTTGATCGACACCGACTTGCCGTCCCACTCGATGACGCCGTCATCGATGGGGTGCACGCCGGCGATCGTCTTGACCAGCGTGGACTTTCCGGCGCCGTTGTCGCCCACCAGGGCTACGACCTCTCCGGAGTGGACCTCAAGCTCTACGTCGGTGAGCGCCTGGACGGCACCGAATCGCTTGGAGACCCCTCGCAACGCCAACACGGGCGTAGCGGACACGTGAACCATCTCCTTCGCCGCCTGACCGGCGGGGATGCCGCGCCGGGGTGTGGCGCGGAGGCTGAGCAGCAGGGAACTAGTGCCCCGGGAGCGGCACCAGGGGCGAAGCGATCCGTCCGGCGCCCCACCCCATCAGCGGGGTGGTTGGGATGGGGCGGGACGCCGGACAGGCTTCTGCGGGTGCGGGCCCTGACGGGCCCACGGCCTTACTTCAGGCCCGCCGCGTCACAGGCGGCCTTGTACTTCGGGGTGCAGATCTCCTGGACGGTGTAGACGCCGTCCTTGATGACCGTGTCGTTGATGTTGTCCTTGGTCAGCGAGACGACCGGGACGAGCACGGTCGGGACGCCCTTGGTGGTGGGGCTGTCCACGGTGTCCTTGGCGATGGAGTCGAGCTTCTCGCCCTTGGCGAGCGCGACAGCCATCTCGGCGGCGGCCGCGGCCTCCGGCTGGTACGGCTTGTAGACGCTCATGAACTGCTCACCCGCGACGATGCGCTGCACACCGGCGAGCTCGGCGTCCTGGCCGGTGACCGGCGGGAGCGGGGAGATGCCGGCGGCCTTGAGGGCGGTGATGATGCCGCCCGCCATGCCGTCGTTGGCGGAGTAGACGCCGACGATCTTGTTCTTGCCGAGGGCCGAGATCGCCGCCTCCATGTTGGCGTTGGCGTTCTCCGGCTTCCACTCCTTGGTGTCGTACTCCTTGCCGACGGTGACCTTGCCCTCGAGCTCGGCCTTCGCGCCCTTCTTGAAGAGCGCGGCGTTCGGGTCGGTGATCGCACCGTTCATCATGACGATGGAGCCGGCCTTGGCCTTGGCGCCCAGCGCCCCGAGGAGCGCCTTGCCCTGGACGTGGCCGACCTCTTCGTTGTCGAAGGAGGTGTAGGCGTCGATCGGGCCCTCGGCGAGGCGGTCGAAGGCGACGACGGGGATGCCCGCGTCCTTGGCCTTCTTGACGCCGCCGGCTATGGCCTTGGAGTCGACAGCGTCGACGATCAGAACATCGACCTTGTTGGTGATCATGGTGTCGACCTGCTGCGTCTGCAGAGTCGCGTCCTGCTTGGCGTTGGCGTAGACGACCTTCGCCTTGCCGTTCGTCAGCTCGCCGACCTTCTTCTCGATCAGCGGCTTGTCGAACTTCTCGTAGCGCGCGGTCTGGTTCTCCGGCAGCAGCAGACCGACCGTGATGTCGTCGCCCTTCGCGGCGCCCGACTCCTTGGCCTTGTCGCCCGACTCCTTGGCGCTGCCACAGGCAGCGAGCGAGACGGCCATGGCGGTGGCGGCAGTAGCAACGGCGGCACGACGCAGATGTGCGTTCATCTGTGGAAACCTCCCTGACGGGGCCGCGTCGTTGCGGCCGAGGTGGCTGGAAGTCAACTCGGCCCCGGTGCCAGCGTCAAGGAGTAAATCCTTAACGAGATGACAACGGTGCCATTCGTTATCTAAGTGAAGGCAGGCGCACTGGTCGGCAGAGCGCTGTCAAGAAGGGTCGAATCGCCCATTTCGCTGAGCACCAGAGCCAGTGCGCCAAGCACCTCGGCCCGTCCACCAAGAGCGCCCGGTGCCACCGACAGCTGCCGCGCGGCGCTGGGGATGGCGTACCGGGAGACGGACTCACGAATGGGTCCCAGAACCAATTCTCCGGCCTCGGCGAGGTCCCCGCCCAGCACTACGCGGCTCGGGTTCAGGAGATTGCAGAGATTGGCCACGCCGCTGCCGATGTGGCGGCCCACGTCGGCGACGACCCGGCGGCAGCCGGGGTCGCCCTCCCGGGCCAGCTGGACCACGCGTTCCATGGTCAGATCGACGCCGTGGCTGGACTGGAGCAACGGCAGGACGTAGCGGGCGGCGGCGAACGTCTCGAGGCAGCCGCGGTTGCCGCAGCGGCACACGGGACCGGACTCGTCCAGGGTGATGTGGCCGATCTCGCCGGCCGTGCCGCCGGGCCCGCGGTAGATCTGGCCGTCGATCACCAGACCGGCGCCGACGCCGCTGGCGACCTTGATGTACGCGAGGTCCCGGACCCCGCGACCACTGCCCCAGACCAGCTCCCCGAGCGCGCCGAGGTTGGCGTCGTTGTCCACGTACACCGGGACACCGAGCCGTCCGGAGAGCTCCTCGCTGGGGTTTATCCCCGTCCAGCCCGGCAGGATCGAGGTGGAGCCGAGGGTGCCCGACTCCACGTCGATGGGACCGGGCACGCCGAGGCCCACGCCGATCACCTTGTCCGGGCCGATCCCGGTCGCCGAGATCAGCCGGTTGACCAGCTGCTCGGCCCGCCCGAAGCCCTGGGCGGAGGAGGCGTCGACGTCGAGCGGCTCCGACTCCTCGGCCAGCACCTGATGGGCGAGATTGCCGACGGCGACCCGCAGATGCGTATGGCCGAAGTCGACGCCGATGACGATGCCCGCGTCACCGCTGAGGGACACGCTGCGGGCCCGCCGGCCGCCCGCGGAGGTGGGTGTGACCTCGACGGTGCCGCCGTCTTTCAGTTCGCGAACGATGTTGGAGACCGTGGCCGCGGACAGGCCGGTGCTCCTCGCGATCTCGGCCTGCGTCAGCGAGCCCGCCATGCGGACCGCGCGCACAACCCGTTCGAGGTTGGCCCGGTGCAGAGATGTCTGCGATCCCGGAGTCTCCATTGACTCATCCACTCCTGCCCCCGGTGGGCGGCACGACGGCCGCCCCCGGCCGGAATCCCCGTGAGGCAATCCCGACGTCTCTCCAACTTGTGAACTCTAAGCTGAACGCCCCGGGGGTTATCCCGTCAAGACCTTGAGCGGCGCGAGGGCGGCCGCGCGCCGGGTGCACGGGGGCGCCGGTACGGCGAATGCCCCGGCGGGAAGGCCCGCCGGGGCACGGTCGTCGCAGCGGCACGGACCGGACTACTTGATCGCGCCGGCGGTCAGTCCCGCCACCACCTGACGCTGGAAGATGATGTACGCGGCAAGCACCGGCAGCATCGCCATGACCAGACCGGCGAACAGTCCGGACCAGTCGCCCTTGTACCCCTGGCTCACGGCCAGCTCCACCAGCCCCTGCGAGAGCACCTTGCGGTCCGGGTCCGTGTTGAGCACGGTCGGCAGCATGTACTGGTTCCACTGCCCGAGGAAGTTGAAGATGCCGACGCTGATCAGGCCGGGCTTCGCCATCGGCAGCATGACCTGGAAGAAGGTCCGGGTGTGCGACGCGCCGTCGATCATCGCGGCCTCGGCCACCGAGGACGGCAGTGTCCGGAAGAAGGCGGTCAGGAAGAAGACCGTGAACGGCAACGAGTAGGCGATGTAGACGAGGATCAGCCCGTGCAGCGTGTTCAGCAGGCTGACGTTGTTCAACACGTAGAACAGCGGCACCAGCGCCAGCATGATCGGGAAGCTCATTCCTCCGATGAAGAGGAAGTAGATGAAGCGGTTCCCGGGGAAGTCGAAGCGCGCCAGGACATACGCGGCCATGGAGCCGAACAGCAGCGTGCCGATCAGCGAACCGCCCACCACCAGGATGGTGTTGAGGAAGTAGTCGCTCATGTGCGCCTGGCTCCAGGCGCGCGACCAGTTCTCGAAGTGCAGCGAGTCGGGCAGCGACCACGGCGAGGTGAAGATCGCCCGGTCCGTCTTGAAGGACGTCATCACCGCCCACAGCAGCGGCAGCACGACCATGATCGCCCAGATGACGAGCACGCCGTGCGAGAAGACGTTGAGCACACCGCCCGAGCTGCTCTTCGCGGGGGCGGCGGGCTCCACCGTCGTCTTCACGACCTGCGGGCGGACCTCGGGGACACCGGCGGGCGGCGCGTCAGTGGATTTCACCGGAGATCACCTCGTGCTGTCGTGCCGGCCACCGCGACCGAGCTGTTTTTCTGCCGGGGGTCCGAGGGCCTGTCCCCGGGATGACGCCGCATCAGTACTCCAGCCGCTCGCGCCGGCCCAGCCGCATCACGACGGCCGCGAAGGCCAGGGTGACGACGAGCAGGGCGACACCGATCGTGGTCGCGTAGGCGGCCTGTCCGTCGCGGAAGGCCGTTTGGTACACGTACAGCGTGAGAACCGTGGTCGAGTAGTCGGGTCCGCCCGGCCCCACGGTCATGATCTGCACGACCGCGAAGGACTCCGCGCCCAGGGCGAGGATGCCCATGTAGACCCAGCCGGACTGCACGGTGTCCCACAGCAGCGGAAGGGTGATGCGGAAGAAGGTGGTGAACCGGCTCGCGCCGTCGAGCAGAGCCGCCTCGTAGAAGTCCTTGGGAATGGACGCCATACCGGCGGAGAAGAGGACGACGAAGAATCCGACCGTGCTCCAGACCAGGACCGCCATGACACACCACAGGGCGAGGTCGGGGTCGCCGAGCCAGTCCGGCTGGATGCTGTCGAGACCGACGGCCTGGAGAGCGCCGTTGATCGCACCGTCGTTGGGGTTGTACGCGAACTGGAACAGCAGGGCGACAATCGCGATCGACAGCACCTGCGGGAAGAAGTACGCGATTTTGTAGAAGGACGAACCGCGGACGCCGGCGATGGCGGCGCCTTTCCGGCGCCGCCCGCCGACATTCAGCATGAACGCGAAGAACAGTGCGAGGCCGAGCGTCACCAGCGGCAGGAGCAGCGCGAACCAGAGGCTGTGCTGCAGCGATTTCCAGAAGATGTCGTCGTCCAGCATTCGACTGTAATTGTCGAAGCCGACCATCTTGAAGTCCGGGCTCAGGCCCGTCCAGTCCGTGAACGAATAGTAGATGGACTGGATGAACGGCCAGATGACGAAGACCGCGTACAAGGCCAAGGGGGCCGCCAAGAAGCCCACGATGAACCGGTACTTGCCGTGTTGCATGGTTACCGACCCCGATCTTCCGGCGAATGCCGCCGCTGGTGACGCCTGCTCACTGGTGCTTGTAGTGCTTGATCGACTGGTCCTTGGCCGCCGCGTCCGCGAAGCCCTGGATCTTCTTGATGGTCTCCGCGGGGGTCGCGCGGCCGGCCATCATCTCACCGAGACCGGCGACGCCGATCTGCTCCTTCTGGAGCTTCACGTACCAGTCCTGGATGCGCGGGTTGACCACGTTGTCGCCGGCCTTCTTCAGCGAGTCGACGCCGGACTGCATGGCCGTCGAGAGCGTCAGACCGTCGGTTCCGCCGTTGAACGCCGTCAGGGACTTCACCGACGCGGTGAAGCTCTTCGACGAGGCCTCGCTGAGCATGATGCGCAGCTGCTCCATGCCGCCCTCGGCGTTCTTCGCCTTGGCCGGCACGATGAAGGGCTCGCCGCCGGACGCCCAGATGGTGCCGAACGGCAGCTTGTCGGACGCGTCCAGACTGGAGGGCGCGGCCACCATCATCTTGAAGTCCTTGGGCGTGGTCTTCGCCGCCTCGTTCTCCACCCAGGAGCCGTTGGGGATGAAGAGCGCCTTGCCCTCGGTCCAGGCCGTCTGGGACTGGATGTGGTCGATGCCGGGCGTGCCCTTGAGGATGTAGCCCTTCTTGTAGAGCTCGTAGTACGCCTCGAACGCGGCCTTGACCGCGGAGTGCTCCCAGGCCTTCGGCTCCAGGTTGTCGATGGCGTCGAGGACCTCGCGGCCGCCGATCTTGGCGATGAAGGGGTACAGCGAGAACGGCAGGTAGTACGGGTGCTTGCCCGCGTACGTCCAGCCGGCGATGCCCTTCTTCTTCGCCTTCTCGCAGAGCGCGAGCATCTCGTCCCAGGTCTCCGGGTACGCGGAGTCGAGCTTCTCGAGGTTGGTCTGCGAGTACCACACGCCGTAGACGGTGTAGGCGTAGTAGAGGATCCAGACCGGCTCGCCGTCGAACTGGCCCATCTCGACGATGCCCGGCCGCAGGGTGTCGCGGACCTTCTTGTTGGGGTCGTCGATGGAGGGCGCGTCGAGCAGCGGGGTGAGGTCGGAGAGCTGCTTCTTGCCGACCAGGACGCCCATGTCCATCTGCTGGGCGCCGGAGTTGTCGATCAGGTCCGGCGGGGTACCGCCGTTGAAGCGCGGCTGGAGCTCCGACTGGATCTTCTGGGTGGCCCGGTGCTTGACCTTGGGGGCCTTGGGGAAGGCGGCCTGGTACTTCTTCTCGGCGTCCAGTGCGTACTGCTGGCCGAATCCGCCGTCGAAGATGACCACCTCGAGCTGCGCCGTCTCGTTGACGCCGAGCGGGTTCTTGGCGGACTTCTGGCCCTTGTCGACCTTGTCGCTGCTGCCACCGTCGCCGCTCGCGCAGGCGGACAGGAAGCTCATCGTCGGCACGGTCAGCAGGCCGAGTGCGGCAGACCGCTTGATCAGACTACGACGGCCAAGGCCCTCATTGTTGTGGGCGGAGGTGGATCCCATGCTCAAGTCCTCGCCTTCTCCAGGACTCAGGCGGTGTACCGGTCGCCCGTCCATATCGCCACAGGCGAAGGGCCCCGCCACCGCGGTCAGTTGCTGTGTTCTCCCGGGGGGAAAACCAGTGAAGCTCGGGGTCGTGCACGGTTGGCAGCGGGAACGGATCGTGTGGGGACGGTAGTCGATACGCTCGGCCGTCCGCCTCCCCCGTCCCCCCTGGCCCGCTGCCATATAAAACAGGTATGCGGACGCCGACAGGTATAGTCCACTTCAGGTCAACGGAGCAAGATCGAAAGCAACTTTGGGGAGCAGTCTTTCCCGAGTTGAGACCTCGACGGATACCTGGCCCCCGTGCGCGCCCATATGACCACATCATTTGTTGCGGAACGGTCGAATCCAGCCGCGCCACATCGCCAACACCCTTGACACCGCCTGGCACTTGCCTCCCTACTGGAGCCTGCGCATCGCGCTGACAACGTTGTCCGACGCGGCTTCACCTGGAGGACAGGCCCGTGATGGCCAGACCCAGACTTCAGAGTCCACTCAATGCGGCAGCCCTGGTGGCTGCCGCTTCCCTGCTCGTGGTGACGGGCCAGTCGGCCGCCGTCGCCCAGCCCGCGCCGGCGGCTCCATCCGCCGCGGCAGACCGGGAATTCACGACCTCCTTCGAGGAGGACGAACGCCAGCCCGACTGGCGCAATACCGTAGAAGTCGGCCCGGACGGAAAGAAGCGGTCATCCGGTGTCGACGGCGGCTTCTCCACCGGAATACCGGGCAATATCACCGACAAGGTGATAGAGCTCCGCGCGAGCGGCGAGAACACCGGCGCGGGAGAAACCAAGGAGAACCTGGTCGACCTTCAGCCGGGCACCAAATGGCTGGGATTCGAGCCCACCGCCTGGATCGAGTTCGACACCGACGAGCCGGTCAAGGTCGTCACGTACGCCATGACGTCCGCGAACGACCACGCCGAGCGGGACCCGAAGGACTGGACCCTCAAGGGCTCCGCCGACGGCAAGGACTGGAAGGTCCTGGACACCCGCGAGGGACAGAGCTTCGAGAAGCGCTTCCAGACCAGGACGTACGACATCGGCGCCGCGTCCGAGGTGACGGCCTACGCGCACTACCGGCTGGAGATCACCAAGAACAACGGCGCCTCCGACGCCACCCAGTTGGCCGACGTCCAGTTCTCCAACGGAGACACCAGCGCCCCGACGCCGGACGAGATGCGCAGCCTCGTCGACCGCGGACCTGCCGGCTCCCCCACCGCCAAGTCGAACGCCGGATTCACCGGAAAGCGTGCCCTGCGCTACGCCGGCAACCACAAAGCGGACGGGCGGGCCTACTCGTACAACAAGGTCTTCGACGTCAACACGGCCGTCGGCCGCGACACCGAGCTCTCGTACCGGATCTTCCCCTCCCTCCCGGAGACGGACCTCAACTACCCGGCCACGAACGTGTCGGTGGACCTCGCCTTCACCGACGGCACCTATCTGAGCGATCTGCGGGCCGTGGACGCGCACGGCGGGCTGCTGACCCCACAGGGCCAGGGCGCCGCCAAGCGGCTGTACGTCAACCAGTGGAACCACGTGGCTTCCCGGATCGGCTCGGTGGCGTCCGGCAAGACCGTCGACCGCGTTCTGGTGGCGTACGACTCGCCCAAGGGCCCGGCGAAGTTCCAGGGCTGGGTCGACGACATCACGCTGGCGCCGAAGGCCCCGGAGAAGCGCCTCGCGCACCTCTCGGACTACGCATCGACCACCCGCGGCACCAACTCCAGCGGCTCCTTCTCGCGCGGCAACACCTTCCCCGCGACCGCCGTGCCGCACGGCTTCAACTTCTGGACCCCCGTCACCAACGCCGAGTCCAAGAGCTGGCTGTACGAGTACTCCCGGGGCAACAACGCGGACAATCTGCCCGCCGTGGAGGCGTTCGCCGCCAGCCACGAGCCCAGCCCCTGGATGGGTGACCGGCAGACGTTCCAGGTGATGCCGTCGGCGCTCGCCGGCACCCCGGACACCGACCGCGACAAGCGGGCGCTGCCCTTCAGGCACGAGAACGAGACCGCGCGTCCGCACTACTACGGCGTCACGTTCGAGAACGGCCTCAAGGCCGAGATGACTCCGACCGACCACGCGGCGATGATGCGCTTCACCTATCCCGGTGACAACGCGAGCATCCTCTTCGACAACGTGACGAAGGAGGGCGGCCTGACCCTCGATCCGGCCACCCGTTCCTTCAGCGGCTACTCGGACGTGAAGAGCGGCTTGTCGACGGGCGCCACCCGGCTCTTCGTCCACGGTGTCTTCGACGCACCGGTCACCGACTCGGGCGCCACCGGCGTCAGCGGTCACTTCCGGTTCGACGCGGGCAAGGACCGGAGCGTCACGCTGCGCCTGGCCACCTCGCTCATCAGCGTCGACCAGGCGAAGAAGAACCTCGCCGACGAACTCCCGGCGAGCAGCCGCTTCGACCGGGTCAAGGACAAGGCGCAGGACGCCTGGGACGAGGTGCTCGGCCGGATCGAGGTGGAGGGCGCCAACCGCGACCAGCTGACCACGCTCTACTCCAGCCTGTACCGGCTGTACCTCTACCCGAACTCCGGGTTCGAGAACACCGGCACGAAGTCGCGGCCCAAGCAGCAGTACGCGAGCCCGTTCTCGCCGATGACCGGCCCGGATACCCCCACCCATACCGGCGCGAAGATCGTCGACGGTGAGGTCTACGTCAACAACGGTTTCTGGGACACCTACCGCACCACCTGGCCCGCGTACTCCTTCCTCACCCCGAAGAAGGCGGGCGAGCTGGTGGACGGCTTCGTCCAGCAGTACAAGGACGGCGGCTGGATCTCCCGCTGGTCCTCGCCGGGCTACGCGGACCTGATGACCGGCACCAGCTCCGACGTCGCCTTCGCGGACGCGTACGTCAAGGGCGTGGACTTCGACGCCGAGGCGGCGTACGAGGCGGCGCTGAAGAACGCGTCGGTCGTCCCGCCGTCCTCGGGCGTCGGACGCAAGGGCATGGAGACCTCGCCGTTCCTCGGCTACGCCTCCACCTCGACCCATGAGGGCCTGTCCTGGTCGCTGGAGGGCTACCTCAACGACTACGGCATCGCCTCGATGGGCAAGGCGCTCTACCAGAAGACCAAGAACCCGCGGTACAAGGAGGAGTCGGAGTACTTCCTCAACCGGGCGCGCAACTACGTCTCGCTCTTCGACTCCGAGGCCGGCTTCTTCCAGGGCCGCGACCTCAAGGGCGACTGGCGGGTGCCGAGCGCCTCGTACGACCCGCGGGTGTGGGGCTACGACTACACGGAGACCAACGGCTGGGGCTACGCCTTCACCGCTCCGCAGGACAGCCGGGGCCTTGCGAACCTCTACGGCGGACGCTCCGGGCTCGGCAAGAAGCTCGACACCTACTTCTCGACCCCGGAGACGGCCTCCCCCGAGTTCGTCGGCTCGTACGGCAGCGTCATCCACGAGATGACCGAGGCGCGTGACGTGCGGATGGGCATGTACGGCCACTCCAACCAGGTCGCCCACCACGTCACCTACATGTACAACGCGGCCTCGCAGCCCTGGAAGACGCAGGAGAAGGTGCGCGAGGTGCTCTCCCGCCTCTACACCGGCAGCGAGATCGGACAGGGCTACCACGGCGACGAGGACAACGGCGAGCAGTCGGCCTGGTACCTGTTCTCCTCGCTCGGCTTCTACCCGCTGGTGATGGGCAGTGGTGAGTACGCGATCGGCTCGCCGCTGTTCACCAAGGTGACGGTCCGCATGGACAACGGCCGCAAGCTGGTCGTCAAGGCACCGAAGAACAGCGCGAAGAACATCTACGTCCAGGGCCTGAAGGTGAACGGCAAGTCCTGGAACTCCACCGCCCTGCCGCACGAACTGATCGCCCGCGGCGGCACCCTGGAGTTCGCGATGGGGCCGAAGCCGTCCGCCTGGGGCAGCGGGAAGAAGGCGGCCCCGGTCTCCATCACTCAGGACGACCAGGCGCCGAAGCCGCGGCACGACGTGATCGAGGGTTCGGGTCCGCTGTTCGACAACTCGTCGGCGACGGAGACGACGCTCGGCACGGTGGAGCTGCCGGTGGCGTCGAAGACGCGGGCGCTCCAGTACACCCTGACCTCCTCGGCGCGCGCCAAGGCGCCGACCGGGTGGGTGCTCCAGGGTTCGAACGACGGGGAGCGCTGGAAGGATCTCGACCAGCGGTCCGGTCAGAAGTTCACGTGGGACAAGCAGACCCGCGCCTTCACCGTCGCGCGGCCCGGTACGTACACCACGTACCGGCTGGTGGCGGTGGGGACACCGACGCTGGCGGAGATCGAGCTGATCTCCTGATCCCGCTCTCCTGATCCGGTAACCAGCCCGGACAGGCGGAAGGGCCGCACCCCTCACCGGGGGTGCGGCCCTTCCGCCGTCATGCCGTGCTCAGTTGCGGATCAGGTTCCGCAGCACGTACTGCATGATGCCGCCGTTGCGGTAGTAGTCCGCCTCACCGGGGGTGTCGATGCGGACGACCGCGTCGAACTCCACACCCGTGTCGGTGGTGACCTTGACCGTGCGCGGCGTGGAGCCGTTGTTCAGCTCGGTCACGCCGCTGAAGGAGAAGGTCTCCTCGCCGGTCAGGCCGAGGGACTCGGCAGTCGCGCCCTCCGGGAACTGGAGCGGCAGGACGCCCATGCCGATGAGGTTCGAGCGGTGGATGCGCTCGTACGACTCGGCGATGACGGCCTTGACGCCGAGGAGCGCGGTGCCCTTGGCGGCCCAGTCACGGGACGAGCCGGAGCCGTACTCCTTGCCCGCCAGGATCACCAGCGGGGTGCCCTGCTCGATGTAGTTGCGCGAGGCGTCGTAGATGAACGACACCGGAGCGCCGTCCTGCGTGAAGTCGCGGGTGTAGCCGCCCTCGGTGCCCGGCGCGATCTGGTTGCGCAGGCGGATGTTGGCGAACGTGCCGCGGATCATGACCTCGTGGTTGCCTCGGCGCGAGCCGTAGGAGTTGAAGTCGCGGCGCTCGACGCCGTGCTCCGTGAGGTACTTGCCGGCCGGGGTGTCGGCCTTGATGGCACCCGCCGGGGAGATGTGGTCGGTGGTGACCGAGTCGCCGAGCTTGGCGAGCACCCGTGCGCCGGTGATGTCCTCGACCGGGGTGGTCTCCATGGTCATGCCCTCGAAGTACGGGGGCTTGCGCACGTAGGTGGACTGCGGGTCCCACTCGAAGGTGTTGCCGGTCGGGATCGGCAGCGCCTGCCACTGGGCGTCACCCGCGAAGACGTCCTGGTAGGACTTGTTGAACATGTCCTCGCCGATGGCGTTCGCCACGACGTCGTTGACCTCGGCCTCGGTCGGCCAGATGTCCTCGAGGAACACCGGCTTGCCGTCCTGGTCGATGCCGAGCGCGTCCTTCGTGATGTCGACCTTCATCGAACCGGCGAGGGCGTACGCGACGACCAGCGGCGGGGACGCCAGGTAGTTCATCTTGACGTCGGGGTTGATCCGGCCCTCGAAGTTGCGGTTGCCGGAGAGCACCGAGGTGACCGCGAGGTCGTGGTCGTTGACGGCCTTGGAGACCTCGTCCGGCAGCGGGCCGGAGTTGCCGATGCAGGTGGTGCAGCCGTAACCGACCAGGTTGAAGCCGACCTTGTCGAGGTAGGGGGTCAGGCCCGCCTTGTCGAAGTAGTCGGTGACGACCTTGGAGCCCGGGGCGAGAGTGGTCTTGACCCACGGCTTGCGGGTCAGGCCCTTCTCGACCGCCTTCTTCGCCACCAGCGCGGCGGCGACCATGACGTACGGGTTCGAGGTGTTGGTGCACGAGGTGATCGCGGCGACGGTGACGGCGCCGTGGTCGATCTCGTAGGTCGAGCCGTCGGGGGCCGTGACGGTCGTGGGACGCGACGGCACGCCGTTCGTGGAGGCCGGGGCGTCGGAGGCCGGGAAGGACTCCTTGCCCGCCTCGTCGTCGTCCTCGACGTAGTTGCGTACGTCGAGCGCGAACTGCTGGGAGGCGCCTGCGAGGACGATGCGGTCCTGCGGACGCTTCGGGCCGGCGATGGAGGGGACGACCGTGGAGAGGTCGAGCTCCAGCTTCTCGGAGAAGTCGGGCTCGGCGGCCGGGTCGAGCCAGAGGCCCTGCTCCTTGGCGTACGCCTCGACGAGCGCGACCTGCTGGGCGTCGCGGCCCGTCAGACGCAGGTACTTCAGGGTCTCGTCGTCGATCGGGAAGATCGCGGCGGTGGAGCCGAACTCCGGCGACATGTTGCCGATGGTGGCGCGGTTCGCGAGGGAGGTGGCGGCGACGCCCTCACCGTAGAACTCGACGAACTTGCCGACGACGCCGTGCTTGCGCAGCATCTCGGTGATCGTGAGGACCAGGTCGGTGGCGGTGGTGCCGGCGGGCAGCTCTCCGGTCAGCTTGAAGCCGACGACGCGCGGGATGAGCATCGAGACGGGCTGGCCCAGCATCGCGGCCTCGGCCTCGATGCCGCCGACGCCCCAGCCCAGCACGCCCAGGCCGTTGACCATGGTGGTGTGCGAGTCGGTGCCGACGAGGGTGTCGGGGTATGCCTGGCCGCCTCGCACCATGACCGTACGAGCGAGGTGCTCGATGTTGACCTGGTGCACGATGCCGGTGCCCGGCGGGACGACCTTGAAGTCGTCGAAGGCGGTCTGGCCCCAGCGCAGGAACTGGTAGCGCTCCTTGTTGCGGCCGTACTCCAGCTCCACGTTCTGGCCGAAGGCCTCCGCGGTGCCGAACTTGTCGGCGATGACCGAGTGGTCGATGACCAGCTCGGCCGGGGAGAGCGGGTTGACCTTCGCCGGGTCGCCGCCGAGCTCCTTGACGGCCTCACGCATGGTGGCGAGGTCGACGACGCAGGGCACACCGGTGAAGTCCTGCATGATCACACGGGCCGGCGTGAACTGGATCTCCTGGCTCGGCTGCGCCTGGGAGTCCCAGTTGCCGATGGAGCGGATGTGGTCGGCGGTGATGTTCGCGCCGTCCTCGGTGCGGAGCAGGTTCTCCAGCAGCACCTTCAGGCTGTAAGGGAGGCGGGCGGCCCCCTCGACCTTGTCCAGCCTGAAGATCTCGTACGACTCGTCGCCCACGCGCAGCGTGCTGCGGGCGTCGAAGCTGTTCGCCGACACGACAGTCTCCTTCATCAATGTGCGCGTACTACGTCCATGCTGCCGCCACGGCTCCTCGCCGATCCGCTAAGGTAAGGCTTAGTTAGGTAACCCTTACCGGTGGCGGCTGCGGTACGCCTTCGGCAGATATCTCGATGTCGAGATAACTCTAGTACATGACCGCGGCTCGGTCATGCCCGGACTCAGGTGACGGACCTCATGCCCGGGGCGGGTCCAGGCAGGCGAACCGGGTCATTTCCGCCGACGGTGGAGGGCGCATGGAGTGCGGCTCGGGTGGGGCGGCGCGTTTCGGCTGGGCGCGGCCGTGAGGACCAGGCGTTCGGCACACCCGGTCGGCGGCCCGGGGGTGCGCGCGGAGAGCGCCTTGAGCGGCGCGGCAGGTACCGACTGGGCGTGACCGTGGAGACCACGCGGTCGGCGACCGGCGGCTTCGCACCCGGCACCGCGCGCGACCGCGCGTCGACACGGCCCCAGGGTGGACGCGGCGACCACGATCAGGACCGGCGACGCCCGGCCGAGCACGCCGATGATGCGCCACCGGGACCCGCCTCCGGCCGCCGCGCACCGACCTCGCCAGGAGCGTCTCGCACGGCCGGCCGACCCGGCCACGGCGGGCACCGCCGACAGGAGCGGCGGCCCGGGACGTGCCCGGCAGCCCGACCTCTCGCCGCCCCGAACTGTCCGTGAATCGACAGAATCACCCGTTTGCTGACGATTCGTCACTCCGACAGGCCCCCCACACATGCCCACATCTCATATCTGAGATAGCGTGCCCCCATGGCAGACGACTACCTCGTACGCATCGGCAAGCTCATCCGTGACGCCCGTCAGCACCGGGGCTGGACACAGACACAGCTCGCGGAGGCACTCGGCACCAGCCAGAGCGCTGTGAACCGCATCGAGCGCGGCAATCAGAACATCAGCCTTGAGATGATCGCTCGCATCGGCGAGGCGCTCGACAGCGAGATCGTGTCACTCGGCTATGCCGGTCCCATGCATCTGCGGGTGGTCGGCGGACGCCGGCTCTCCGGCGCCATCGACGTCAAGACGAGCAAGAACGCCTGCGTGGCGCTGCTGTGCGGCTCCCTGCTCAACAAGGGCCGCACCGTACTGCGCCGCGTGGCCCGTATCGAAGAGGTCTTCCGCCTGCTGGAGGTGCTCAACTCCATCGGCGTACGCACCCGTTGGATCAACGAGGGCATGGATCTGGAGATCGTGCCGCCCGCCCAGCTCGACATGGACGCCATCGACGCGGAGGCTGCCCGGCGCACCCGGTCGATCATCATGTTCCTGGGTCCGCTGCTGCACAAGATGGACGCCTTCAAGCTCCCGTACGCGGGCGGCTGCGACCTCGGTACGCGCACGATCGAGCCGCACATGATCGCGCTGCGCCGCTTCGGTCTCGACATCACCGCGACGGAAGGGCTCTACCACGCGGAGGTGGAGCGGGCTACGACGCCGGACCGGCCGATCGTGCTGACCGAGCGCGGCGACACGGTGACCGAGAACGCCCTGCTGGCCGCGGCCCGGCACGACGGTGTGACCGTCATCCGCAACGCCTCCTCCAACTACATGGTCCAGGACCTGTGCTTCTTCCTGGAGGCGCTCGGCGTACGGGTGGAGGGCGTCGGCACCACGACGCTCACGGTGCACGGCATCCCGACCATCGACGTGGACGTCGACTACTCCCCCTCCGAGGACCCGGTCGAGGCGATGAGCCTGCTGGCCGCCGCCGTCGTCACGGAGTCCGAACTCACCATCCGGCGTGTCCCGATCGAGTTCCTGGAGATCGAGCTCGCGGTGCTGGAGGAGATGGGCCTGGACCACGACCGCACGGCGGAGTACGCGGCGGACAACGGCCGCACCCGGCTGGTGGACCTGACGGTGCGCCCCTCGAAGCTGGAGGCGCCGATCGACAAGATCCACCCGATGCCGTTCCCGGGCCTGAACATCGACAACGTCCCCTTCTTCGCGGCGATCGCGGCGGTGGCCCAGGGCAAGACGCTGATCCACGACTGGGTCTACGACAACCGGGCGATCTACCTGACCGACCTCAACCGCCTCGGCGGCCGCCTCCAACTCCTGGACCCCCACCGCGTCCTGGTCGAGGGCCCGACCCGCTGGCGCGCGGCGGAGATGATGTGCCCGCCGGCCCTGCGCCCGGCGGTGGTGGTGCTGCTGGCGATGATGGCGGCGGAGGGGACATCGGTCCTGCGCAATGTGTATGTGATCAACCGGGGTTACGAGGAGCTGGCGGAGCGGCTGAACTCGGTGGGGGCGCAGATCGAGATCTTCCGGGACATCTGAGCCCGCCGCGGGTACTGCTTCCTGGCAGCGTGCCGGCCGTCGGCCGTGTCACCGGCATGGTCCGGACACGGCCGACGGCCTTGAAACTCGGGCTCACTTGGCGGTGCACGCCTCGGCGATGGACAGGCTGTTCTCGTACAGGTGGTGCCGGGTGATCCGGCCCTCCTCGACCGTGAGGTGGAGGGCGAAAGGGCCCTCGAAGGTCTTTCCCGTGGCCCGCACGGTTCCCGAGAGGTGCCCCATCAGGACGGCGTCGGCGCCGTCCACGAGGAAGGTGTCGACGGAGGCCCGCGCGTCCTCGGCGACCGTGTGCTCGGCGAGGTCGGTGAACTGGGCGGCGCACTCCGCTCCGGTGGAGCGCGGGCGGATCCACGGGACGACGGGGTTCTCGGCGAGCTGCCAGTCGACCTGGTCGGCGAAGATCTCGACGAGCCGCTCGACGTCACCGGCCACCCGGGCGGCGATGAACTCCTGGACGACGTGACGGGTGGCGTCGGCGGTGGAACTCGCGGTGGTGTCGGGGGACGTGAGAGACATGGTGCGCGCTCCTCGGGGCCTGCGATTCGGGATCCCTCGCCGGGGGTCCCGCTGACGTGTTCCAGGGTGCCGTGGTGGCGCGGTGGGGTCGATTACGTCGGGGGTAATGCGGAGCCTGATCGACCGAGCCCTGCCCCGTGGCCGGGGGCAACCGTGGAGGTCTGCGCCGGGGATGGGACTCCGTCGGGGCGTGTGAGTCTGCCGAGAGTCGCCGGCTCAGGCAAGGGCTATGCCGTTACGTCAGGCCTATGGTGGACTCCCCCGCCGGAGGCACATCTCCGCAGGGCGCTTTCCTTCAGCAAGCGCGTTCGGCGTGCACGGAGGACCGGCCGAAGGAGCGGCCCCCTTGTGCAGCGCACCTTCCGCGGGTGCTGCGGGGGCCGCTCCCCTGTCCTTTGCTGGAATCCGATGCAGGCACCGGCACTTCACCGGCCAGTTGTCGCCGAGGCCACGCACTCCTGGAACGGGTTCTGTTGCAGGCACTTCGGAAGCGAGTCGTCCCACTGGGTCAGCTTCTTTGTTGCCGCAGACCGTTGCTCGGACGAGGATTTCGGGTTCTGGGCCGTCTTCAGGGTGTTGTTCACCTGGTTCGCAAAGTTCGTTGCCGCCTTCTGCTGCGCCGGTGGCGTACCAGCCTTAAGAGAAGCAACCAGGATCTCCGACGTCGACTTCACGACATTGGTCGCCGACACCCCACCGACGACGGCGCATCCGACTTCAGCACGTCCACCAGCACACTCGTCGTCGTCTCGACGGTGTTCGTCACCGCGACCTTCACCGCCGGCGACGCGTCCGACTTCAGCACGTCCACCAGCACGCTCGTCGTCGTCTTCACCGTGTTCGTCACCGCGACCTTCACCGACGACGGCGCATCCGACTTCAGCACGTCCACGAGGACACTCGTCGTCGTCTCCACGGTGTTGTTCACCGCCACCTTCACTGACGACGGCGCATCCGACTTGCCGACATCCACCAGGACATCCGTCGACTGCTCCACGGTGTTGGTCACTGCCGCCTTCACCTCGGGCGACGCGTTCGACTTGTCGACATTCGCCAGGACGTCCGACGACTGCTTCACGATGTTCGCGAGCGTGACCCGCTCCGCGAGCGGTGTGTTCGGGTTCTCGATCACCTTGAGCGTGTCGTTCAGCTTGGTTGCCGTCTCCTTGAGCTCTTGCGGGGCGTCCTGCTGATTCGTCAGTTCCTGAACGTCCTTCTTCAGGTCAGGAGTCAGCTTCTTCAAGTCCGCCTCCTGCTCCGCCGGGGGCGGCGGGGGCTGCTGCTCCTCCTCCTGGGGCGGAGGTGGAGGCTGTTGCTCCTCCTGTGGGGGCGGAGGCGGAGGCTGCTCCTGCTCCTCCTGGGGCGGCGGAGGCGGCTGCTCCTCCTCCTGGGGCGGCGGAGGCGGCTGCTCCTGCTCCTGCGGGGGCGGCGGAGGCTGCTCTTCTTCCGCCGGCGGTGGAGAAGGAGGACTTGGTGCTGCCGGCAGCGCGGTCGCTGCTTCAGCGCGTGCTTGGGGTGCTGCCTCAGCACTCGCCAGGCCCGGCGACAGCGCGAGCGCCGCAGCCAGGCAGGACGCACCGACGAAACGGAAGACTTGTTGCTGGGCAGTTCTCGACATGGCTGTTCCAAGTGTGCTCTGCACGTACTTTCTTGGCGCCCCGAGGAACCCGGTTCTGAAGGCGACGACGGCCCGTGGCATGGAGATCTACAGCTCAACGATGCACAGGCGATACAAGAACCACTCTTCTCCTCCTTGAGGGATCTCGCAACGCGGGAGCACCGGGAACAGGCCCGGCAGATCACCCCTGACGGACTCTCACCTGTGACGCAGGGCCACAGGGGCTCTCATGGCACCTGCTCGCACTCCGAAATCAAGGGAGACCGGTGTCATACGACAAGCCCGCGGGACCCGTCCCCTGAGCGAAGCAGCCCCGTCCTCGCAGACACTTCAAGGAGCGCCCCATGCCCAGGAATCGCACCCGCCTCGCCGCCGCCGGTCTCGCGCTCGTGGGAGCCGCCACCATGACCGGTGTCGCCGCGGGGACCGCTCACGCGGGGACTTCGGGGTTCTACGTGTCGTTGCAGCCGAACAGCAACGTCCGTACAGGCCCCTTCGTTGTGGCCAGACTGCTCGCCAACACGGGCCCCCAGGTGGACCGCTTCTATATGGACGGCGTCTGCTATCTGGAGGGCGACCGCGTCACGGCCGGCGGCTACACGACCGATATCTGGTACCGGGGAACGGTGTTCGACAGCGCCTCGCCCGCCACCTATCGGACCGCCTGGGTGTGGGGCGGCAACGTCAACATCGGGAAGGACCCCTCGGACTCCGTCGACCAGTGCTGACGCCCCTCAGGGACTCGCCCGCGTGCCGCGCGCTCACCCCTCCTCCCCCGGCGCCTTGCGCCGGATCCTCACCGCCATCAAGGCCACGTCGTCCTCCGCGTGCGCCGCGTCCAGTTCACTCAGGACCTCGTCCACCAGGTCGTCCAGTGAGCCCTTCGGGTCGGGGCGGACCGCGGCCAGGCGGGCGAGGGAGGCGTCGATGTCCTCGCCGCGGCGTTCCACCAGGCCGTCCGTGAACAGCAGGAGCGTGTCCCCGGGGTCGAGGGATCGGGACAGGATGTCGTAGCCGCCGAGGCCCGTGCCGAGCGGGGGGCCGACCGGGACGCGGATCAGGTCCGCCACTCCCTCGCGGTTGAAGACCACGGGCGGGAGGTGGCCGGCGCTGGAGAACGTGGCCAGTCCGCGGGCCGGGTCGAGGCGGGCCAGCAGGCAGGTCGCCGGACGGCGGGTGTCGGCGTCGGAGATGTCCTGGTCGAGGCGGCGCAGGACGCGGTGCGGCGGGAGGTCGGCGGAGGCGAAGTCCCGCAGGGCCGAGCGGTAGCTGTTCATGTCGACCGCCGCCTCGACGCCGTGGCCCATGACGTCGCCCATCGCCAGCAGGGTGCGGCCGAAGTGCAGCCGTACCGTCTCGAACCAGTCGCCGCCCACCAGCGTGCCCATGCCCGAGGGCAGGTAGCGGGTGGCGAGCTGGAGGTTGGGGTGCGGCAGGCCGGGGTCGGTCAGCAGAGCCCGCTGGAGTTCGACCGCCGTGCGCTGGGCCTGGGCGAACATCCGGGCGTGCTCGATGGCGACGGCCGCCCGCCGGGCCGCTGACTGGGCGATCAGCAGATCGCGGTCGGTGAAGTCGCCGTCGGCGCGGGCGAGCGTCACGGCCCCCAGGACGCGGCCCTTCAGCGCGAGCGGCAGGGCGAGCCGCCCTTCCCCGAGGACCGGGCGCCCGCGCAGGACGGCCCGGGGCGGGTGGTCCGGCAGCAGCTCGACCCGACCGGCGGAGGCCACCCGGTCCGCCACGGTGCCGGTGTGGGCCGCCGGCTCCGCCGGCAGCAGGTCGACGGCGGCGGCGTCGGCCAGTTCGGAGTGGAGGAAGCTGACGACCTCCAGAAAGGTGGCCCGCTCGTCCAGGGTCGTGCCGATCCGGTCGGCGGCCTCGGCGATGCGGAGCCGGTCGGTCGTGGTGACGGTCTCGGTGACCAGCACCACCACACCCAGTACCTCGCCGTGGACGGTGAGCCGCTCCCACGTGCAGCGTGTGGCGGGCGTAGCGAACGACCGGGTGTGTCCGTCGGCGAGCACGGCGGCCGGCAGCGGCGCGGCGCCGACGCTGAGCGCCGCGCGGGCGCTGATGCCACGGCCCTCCAGGCCCGCGCGTACTTCGCCCGAGATCCGGCAGTAGGACGGGTCGGCGAAGAGGTATTTCATGTCCGTGTCGAGCACGGCGAGGCCCACCGCCTGGGACGCACTCCCGTCTCCGTCAGGCGAGTCGGCCCGCACACGATCACCTCCTCCCTCCCGGGCGATGATCTCAGTCTCGTGCGCCCCACGTGACACCGCATCCGGCCTGCCGGCCGTGGGACAGAAGGGCCTGGTGAGAGCCGCGTGGCGGCAGGGGGTGGTGTCGGGCGGGTGGTGTCAGGGGCCGGGGGTGACCCCGCCCTTCAGCCGTTCCAGGTCGGAGGGACGGACCTGGATCACCAGGAGAGCGATCACGGCGGCGATCAACGTGAAGATCGCGGCCACCACGAAGGCCGCGGAGACCCCGGAGGTCAGCACCTCGTCGCCCCAGTGCGCCGGCAACTGCCCCGTGCGCTGGAAGATCAGCCGTGCCGCGGGGGTGGCGTTGGTCATGAAGTCCGCGATCTGGTCCTCCGCCTCGTTGCGGCTGGCGGTGCCGAACACCGTGACCAGGATGGACAGTCCCAGCGAACCGCCCACCTGCTGGGTGGCGTTGAGGAGGCCGGAGGCCGCTCCCGTCTCGGCCGGCGCCACTCCGGAGACCGCCATCAGCGTCAGCGAGACGAACTGCATACCCATACCGAGGCTGAAGATCAGCATGGGTCCGAGGATGCTGCCGAGATACGTGGAGTGGATGTCGGTCTGCGTGAGCCAGCCGAGCCCGGTCGCGGCGAGGATCGCACCGGTGACCATGAAGGGCTTCGGCCCGAATCTCGGCAGGAGTTGGGAAGCCACCCCCGCGCCCACCGCGATGACGGCGCTGACGGGAAGGAAGGCGAGACCTGCCATGAGCGGGCTGAAGTCGAGGACGTTCTGGACGAAGAGCGTGAGGAAGAAGAACATCCCGAAGATCGCTGCCGCGAGGCTCAGCATGATGCCGTACGTGCCCGCGCGATTGCGGTCGGCGAACATGTGCAGCGGTGTGATGGGCTGGGACGAGCGGCGCTCGACCATGATGAACGACGCGAGCAGCAGCACCGCCGCCGCGAACGAGCCGAGCGTGACCGGATCGCGCCAGCCCTCCTGGGCGGCCCGGATGAAGCCGTAGACCAGCGCGACCATGCCGAGGGTGGAGGTCAGTGCCCCGAGGAGGTCGAAGTTCCCTGGATGGCGTTCGGACTCGTTGATGTGGCGGGGGGTCAGCAGCACGATGATCAGAGCGATGGGCACATTGACGAAGAACACCCAGCGCCAGGTGAGCCATTCGACGAGCATGCCGCCGGCGAGCAGGCCGATCGCTCCGCCGCCCGCGGACACGGCGGCGAACACACCGAACGCCCGGTTGCGGGCCGGGCCTTCGGGGAATGTCGTGGTGATCAGCGAGAGAGCGGTCGGCGACGCGATGGCGCCACCGACGCCCTGGAGGGCGCGTGCGGCGAGGAGTTGGGCCTCGTTCTGGGCGAATCCGCCGAGGAAGGAGGCGAGTGCGAAGAGCAGCACACCGAAGATGAAGACCCGGCGCCGGCCGAGGATGTCACCGGCGCGTCCGCCGAGCAGGAGCAGTCCGCCGAAGGTCAGGGTGTAGGCATTGACCACCCAGGCCAGGCTCGTCGTGGAGAAGTCCAGCGAGCTCTGGATGTGCGGGAGCGCGATGTTCACGATGGTGATGTCGAGAACCACCATGAGCTGGCAGGACGCTATGACGAGAAGGGCTATTCCGTGGCCGCCGCCGGAGTCCGGCGTAGTGGTCGGCGAGGCGGGTGTCGGCTGCGAGCTCGTCATGGCGCATCGTGCCCTCACACAGCGGTGAGTAGACGGTTCCGTCCACTAATCGACGGTAAACCCGGGCACCCGGCGCCACCAGTCGATCAACAGCCCGCTGCCGCGGGTTCCGCGATGAACGCCCGCAGGGCGCTCGCGAGGCGCTGCGGCTGGTCCTCCGCGACGAGGGTACGGCTGTCGTCGATCTCCAGCAGGCGTCCCCGGGGCAGCAGTTCGGCCAGCCGCCGGCCGTGCTCACGCGGCATCATGCGGTCTTCGGTGGCCCAGACCACCAGGGCGGGACGGTCGAATGCCCGCAGCCCGTCGACCGCTTCGAGCAGTTCGTTCTTGCGGACGGCGTTGCCGTAGCGCCGGAAGTCGGCCCGGATCGCCCGGTCGGTCAGCAGCGGCCGCAGCCATGCGTCGACGACGTCGTCCGGTACGCCGTGCTTGGTGAGCGCGCCGAAGCCGACGGGCAGCCGGCGCAGCGGCTTCAGGGCGAGCGTGCGCACCAGCAGGCCGACGCCGCCCGGGACTTTGCAGGCCACCGAGATCATCTTGCCCGGCAGACCGGGCGGGTAGTTGTCGAAAGCCTCGCAGGAGATGAGCACCAGCCGCGCGAGCCGCTCCGGATGCCGGCCCGCGACGGTCTGAGCGCGTCCGCAGTCGCTCTCCACGAGCGTCACTGCGCACAGGTCGAGCCGCTCCAGGAACTCCGCGATCAACTCGTTCACGGAGTCGGGGCTCAGCGGGACGTCCGCGCGCATCGGCGTGCGGTGGGCACCGTAGGGCAGGGTCGGGGCGATGCAGCGGTGGTCCCGGCGCAGATCCGCGATCACCTTGCGCCAGACCGTCGCGTCGTGGACGAGGCCGTGCAGCAGGACGACAACGGGACCGGGGCCGCCGGTGTCCTCGTAGGCGATCGTCCCGGCGCGCAGCTCGATCTCCGGCATGGCACATCCCTCGGTCCAGGTCATGACGGTGTCGCGGGGGGTGCGTTACGGCAGGACCGCCATACCGTCGAGCTCCACCATCGCCTGCTCGTCCCAGAGCCGTACGACACCGATGACGGCCATCGCGGGATAGTCACGACCCGCCAACCGCCGCCAGATGGTGCCCAGTTCGTGCGCATGGGCGCGATAGTCCTCGACATCGGTGGCGTAGACGGTCACCCGGGCCAGGTCCTGCGGTGCTCCGCCGGCGCCGGCGAGGGCCGTCAGCAGGTTCGCCAGGGCCGTCTCGAACTGTTCGGTGAGGGTCTCCCCCACGACCTTGCCGCCCATGTCCAGCGAGGTCTGTCCGGCGAGGAACACCAGCCGGGTCCCCGTCGCCGTGACGGCGTGCGTGAAGCCGGTGGGCGGCGAGAGCTCGGCCGGGTTGTGGCGGTGCAGGCTCATACGGGCGGCTCCTTGGCGGCGTACGGCTTCCCGGCGTACAGCTCCTTGGCGATGATCGAGCGCTGGACCTCGGTGGCGCCCTCGTAGATCCGGGGAGCCCGCACCTCACGGTACAGATGCTCCAGCAGATGGCCACGCTGCAGCGCACGCGCGCCGTGGAGTTGGACGGCCGCGTCGACGACGGACTGCGCCGTCTCCGTCGCGAGGAGCTTCGCCATCGCGGAGCGCTTGGGCACATCGGCGGCGCCGTCGTCGTACGCCTCGGCCGCCGCGTACACCAGCAGCCGCGCCGCCTCCGTGCGGGTCGCCATCTCGGCGACCTGGTGGGCGACGGACTGGAGGTCCTTGAGCGGGCCGCCGAACGCCGTGCGGCGGGCGGTGTGCTCCACCGTGGCGTCCAGGGCCGCCTGCGCCATGCCGACGGCGAAGGCGCCGACGCTGGGGCGGAAGAGGTTCAGGGTGTTCATGGCGACGCGGAAGCCGCGGTCTGGCTCGCCGAGCATGTCGTCCCGGGTGACCGGTACGCCGTCGAAGGTCAGGGCGCCGATGGGATGGGGCGAGAGCATCTCCAGCGCCTGTCCGCCGAGTCCCGGCCGGTCCGCCGGTACGAGGAAGGCGGTCACCCCGCGGGCACCCGCGCCCTCGGTGGTGCGGGCGAAGACGGTGCAGAAGTCGGCTTCGGGGGCGTTGGAGATCCAGCGCTTCTCGCCGGTCAGCCGCCAGCCCTCGCCGTCCGGTTCGGCCCGCAGCGCGAGGGCGGCCGCGTCCGATCCGGCGTCCGGCTCGCTCAGCGCGAAGGCGGCGACGGCGCGGCCCGCGATGACCTCGGGGAGCCAGCGTTCCTGCTGGGTGCGGGTGCCGGCCTGGACGACCGGGTACGTGCCGAGGCCCTGGAGGGCGAGTGCGGTCTCGGCCTCGGTGCAGCCGTGGGCGAGCGATTCGCGCAGCAGACACAGTTCCAGCGCGCCCGCGCCGAAGAGGCGGGCGAGGAGGCCGCGCTCGCCGAGAGCGGCGACCAGAGGGCGGTTCACCCGGCCCGGTTCGCCCTTCTCCGCCAGCGGGCGGAGCGTCTCGGCGGCCAGGGTGCGCAGCTCCGCACACCAGGCGGTCTGAGCCGGATCGAGCGAGAATACGGGCATTCGTGCCCCCACTTCGACGGCCGGGGGTCCGGCGGTGGCCCCCGGAGAAGCACAGTATCGCGGACCATTGACTGTCGTCACCTTAACGATACGCTCCATTCACGACCCCACGACGAGAAGGGGGCGCACCATGGAGCTGACACCCTCGGCCCACGTCGACACCTTTCCGCGCGACCACCTCCCGCCCGCCGGGCAGTGGCCGGAACTCCTCTTCGAGCTGCCCGCTCTGCACCATCCCCAGCGGCTCAACTGCGCCGCCGAGCTGCTGGACCGCACGATCGACCGCTTCGGGGCGGACAGGCCCGTCTTCCGTACCGGAGGGGGCGAGATCTGGTCGTACGGAGACCTGCGCGAGCGGGTCGACCGCATCGCCCGCGCCCTCACGACCGACCTCGGGGTCGTCCCGGGCAACCGCGTCCTGCTGCGCGGCCCCACGACCCCCTGGCTCGCGGCCTGCTGGCTGGCCGTGCTGAAGGCGGGTGCGGTCGCGGTCACCGTGCTGGCCCAGCAGCGGGCGGGAGAGCTGGCCACCGTGTGCGAGATCGGCGCGGTCAGCCATGCCCTGTGCGACATCCGCTCGCTCGACGACCTGGCGAAGGCCGAGGTGCCGGGGCTGCGGATCACCTCGTACGGCGGCGACTCCCCCGACGACCTGCTCCAGCTGGCCGCCGCGCAGTCCGCGGAGCCGTTCACCGCGGTGGAGACGGCCGCAGACGATGTCGCACTGATCGCCTTCACCTCCGGCACGACCGGCCGCCCCAAGGGGTGCATGCACTTCCACCGGGACGTGCTCGCCGTCGCGGACACCTTCTCCGCACAGGTGCTGAAACCGGAGCCGGACGACGTCTTCGCCGGCAGCCCGCCGCTCGGCTTCACCTTCGGCCTGGGCGGACTGGTCATATTCCCGATGCGGGCGGGTGCCTCCGCGCTCCTGCTGGAACAGGCGGGTCCGCTGCAGATGCTGCCGGCCATCGCCGAGCACCGGGTCTCGGTGCTGTTCACCGCGCCGACCGCCTACCGCGTGATGCTGAACAACCTGGACACCCACGACGTCGGCTCGCTGCGCCGCTGCGTGTCCGCCGGTGAGAACCTGCCGTCCGCCACCTGGCAGGACTGGCTGGAGCGGACCGGTCTGCGCATCATCAACGGCATCGGCGCGACCGAACTGCTGCACATCTTCATCTCCGCGGCCGACGAGGACATCAAGCCCGGCACGACGGGCGTCCCGGTGCCCGGCTGGCAGGCGCGGGTGGTGGATCGTTCCGGCACACCGGTCCCGGACGGCGAACCGGGGCTGCTCGCGGTCCGCGGCCCGATCGGCTGCCGCTATCTGAGCGACCCGCGGCAGCTGGACTACGTGCGCGACGGCTGGAACCTCACGGGCGACACCTACGTACGCGATCCGGACGGCTGGTTCCGCTATGTCGCCCGTGCCGACGACATGATCATCTCCGCCGGCTACAACATCGCAGGACCCGAGGTCGAGGAGGCACTGCTGCACCACCCGGACGTCGCCGAGGCCGCCGTCATCGGGCGGGAGGACGGGCTGCGCGGGCAGATCGTGGTGGCTTACGTCGTCCTGAGCGACGGGGTCTCCCGGGGCGAGGAGACGGTGGCCGCGCTCACCGAGTCGGTCAAGAACCGGCTCACGCCGTACAAGTGCCCCCGCGAGATCGTCTTCCTCGACGCCCTGCCGCGCACGCCGACCGGCAAGCTGCAGCGCTTCCGCCTGCGGGCCCTAGAGTGATCACGTGGCCGACCAGCACACCCCCCGTTCCCTGATCGTCACCCTCTACGGCGCGTACGGACGCGAACGGCCCGGGCCCCTGCCCGTCGCCGAGCTCATCCGGCTCATGGCGGTACTCGGTGTGGACGCGCCCTCGGTGCGCTCGTCCGTCTCCCGTCTCAAGCGCCGCGGGCTGCTGATCGCCGGCCGCGCGCCCGACGGCGCGGCCGGATACGCGCTGTCCGAGGACGCCCGGCAACTGCTCGACGACGGTGACCGGCGCATCTACGAGCCGCCGGCGCCGCTGCTCACGGACGGCTGGGTGCTGGCCGTCTTCTCGGTCCCCGAGGCCGAACGCCACAAGCGCCATCTGCTGCGCTCGCGCCTCGGCCGTCTCGGCTTCGGGTCGGCGGCGCCGGGGGTGTGGATCGCCCCTGCGCGGCTGTACCAGGAGACCCGGCACACGCTGCGCCGACTTCAGCTCGACCCGTACGTCGAGCTCTTCCGGGGCGAGCACCTCGGCTTCGCGGCCACGGCGGAGGCGGTGGCGCGCTGGTGGGACCTGGGCGCGATCGCCAAGCAGCACGAGGAGTTCCTCGACGCGCACGAGCCGGTGCTGCGGATCTGGTCGGCGGGGCACACAGGCTCGCCCGAGGAGGCCTACCGGGACTATCTGCGGGCGCTGGACTCGTGGCGCAGGCTGCCGTACGTGGATCCCGGGCTGCCGCTCGAACTGCTTCCGGAGGGCTGGCCGGGCGGCCGTTCCGCCGAGGTGTTCACCCGTCTGCACGAGCTGCTGCGGGACGCGGGAGCGGTCTTCGTCGAGACGTGAGGGGGCCGCGACGGGTGTGGCGGGCACGACGGGTGTGACGGGTGCGGCGGGCGTGACAGGCGCGTCGGCAGGGGCGGGCATGACGGGTGTGGCGGGCCGCGGCACGGGCTCGTCCGCGCCCGCCGTCCGTGCCACCCCCTTCAGCGCAGCGTGAGCCTCGGTTTGGGAGCGTCCGTGCGGCCTGTCGGCGGCTTGCGGCTGCCCGCGCCGTAGGGCAGCGGCCAGGGCGCACCCGGGCCCGTGTAGTCCTGTTCGGCCGCCGCGTGCAGCGTCCAGTGCGGGTCGTAGAGATGGGGGCGGGCCAGGGCGCAGAGGTCCGCGCGGCCCGCCAGCAGCAGCGAGTTGACGTCGTCCCAGGACGAGATCGCTCCGACCGAGATGACCGGTACACCGAGGGTGTTGCGGATCCGGTCGGCGTACGGCGTCTGGTACGAGCGGCCGTACTCGGGCCGTTCCTCGGCGACGACCTGTCCGGTGGAGACGTCGATCGCGTCGGCGCCGTGGGCGACGAAGGCCCGGGCCATCTCCACGGCGTCCTCGGCGGTGGTGCCGCCGGCCGCCCAGTCGGTGGCGGAGATACGTACGGTCATGGGCCGGTCGTCGGGCCAGATGTCCCGCACGGTGTCGAAGACTTCGAGGGGGAAGCGCAGCCGGTTCTCCGGCGATCCCCCGTACGCGTCCGTGCGGTGGTTGGTGAGCGGCGAGAGGAACCCGGACAGCAAGTAGCCGTGTGCGCAGTGGAGTTCGAGGAGGTCGAAGCCGCTGCGGACCGCTCGGCGGGTCGCGTCCGCGAACTGTTCGCGGATGTCCGCGAGTCCCGCACTGTCCAGTTCCCGCGGGATCTGGTTGACGCCCGGGCGGTACGACAGCGGTGAGGCGGCGACGAGCGGCCAGTTGCCGGTGGGCAGCGGCTCGTCGATGCCCTCCCACATGAGCTTGGTGGACCCCTTGCGGCCGGAGTGGCCCAGCTGCACGCCGATGGCCGTGCCGGGCGACTGCTGGTGCACGAAGTCGGTGATGCGGCGCCAGGCCGTCGCGTGCTCCTCGGTGTACAGGCCCGTACAGCCGGGTGTGATGCGGCCCTCCGCGCTCACGCACACCATCTCGGTCATGACCAGCGCGGCGCCGCCGAGGGCCCGCGCGCCGAGGTGGACGAGGTGGAAGTCTGCGGGCAGGCCGTCCTGCGCGGAGTACATGTCCATGGGCGAGACGACGACCCGGTTGCGCAGTTCGAGGCCGCGCAGCCGGAGCGGGGTGAACATGGGGGGCGTGGCGGGCGGACACCCGAAGTCCTTCTGGACGTCGTCGGTGAACGCCGGATCGCGCAGCCGCAGGTTGTCGTGGGTCACCCGGCGGCTGCGGGTCAGCAGGTTGAAGGCGAACTGCCGCGGCGGCTGGCCGAGATAGGTGCCGAGCTCCTCGAACCAGCGCAGGCTCGCGGCGGCCGCCCGCTGGGTCGACTCCACGACCGGCCGGCGCTCGGTCTCGTACGCGGCCAGTGCCTCGTCGAGGGTCGGCTGCTCGTCGATGCAGGCGGCGAGGGCGAGGGCGTCCTCGACGGCGAGCTTGGTGCCGGAGCCGATGGAGAAGTGGGCGGTGTGCGCGGCGTCGCCCAGGAGCACGGTGCGGCCGTGGGACCAGCGGTCGTTGACGACCGTCCGGAAGGCGATCCAGGCGGAGTTGTTGCTCCGCAGCGGCCGGCCGTCGAGGGCGTCGGCGAAGATCTTGGCGCAGCGTTCGGTGGACTCCTGCTCGTCGCAGGTGTCGAAGCCCGCAGCCCGCCACACCTCCTCGCGCATCTCGACGATGACGGTGGAGGCGTCGGTCGAGAAGGGGTAGCCGTGGAGCTGCATCGCGCCGTGCTCGGTCTCGGCGATCTCGAAGCGGAACGCGTCGAGGGCGAAGTCGGCGGCCAGCCAGATGTAGCGGCACCGGTGGGTGGTGATCCGGGGCGCGAAGGCGTCGGCGTGTGCCTCGCGGGTGAGGCTGTTGACCCCGTCGGCCGCGATGACGAGGTCGTGTGTGGCGGCCAGTTCGGCGGCGGGGGGCGCGGGGGTGCGGAAGCGGATCCGTACGCCGAGGGACTCGCAGCGCTCGTGCAGTATCCCCAGCAGTCTGCGCCGGCCCAGCGCGGCGAAGCCGTGGCCGCCGGAGGTGAGGGTGCGGCCGCGGTGGACGATGTCGATGTCGTCCCAGCGGACGAACTCGTCCTGGAGCGCGCGGTAGATGACGGGGTCGGCGTGCTCGATGCCGCCGAGGGTCTCGTCGGAGAGGACGACGCCGAAGCCGAAGGTGTCGTCGGGGGCGTTGCGTTCCCAGACGGTGATGTCGCGGGCGGGGTCGAGCCGCTTGAGCAGGGCGGCGGCGTACAGACCACCGGGTCCGCCGCCGATGACGGCGACGCGCAGAGGGCGCGGGCCGCCGCCCGGACCGGTGGCGTCCGTCCCGGGCAGCGGGGTCCCAGCGGGCCGGCCGGAGGTACGTGGTTCCTGACCGCCGGCGGCCGGGTTCGCCGGGTCCACGGCTTCCACCGGGTTCGCCGGCCCTACGGCTTCCGCGGGGTTCACCGGCCCTGCCACTTCGGCGGGCGCTTCTCGGTGAAGGCCGCGTGGAACTCCGCGTAGTCCTCGCCCGTCATCAGCAGGGCCTGCGTCGAGGCGTCGAGCTCCACGGACGCGGCGAGCGGCATGTCCAGTTCGGCGGTGAGCAGGGCCTTGGTCTGGGCGAGGGCCAGCGCGGGTCCGTCGGCGAGACGGCGGGCGAGTTCGGCCGCGCGGGCGTCCGCGTGTCCCTCGTCCGTCAGCTCGCTGATCAGTCCGATGCGTTCGGCCTCCGGCGCGCGCACCGCTTCGCCGAGCATCAGCAGCCGGGTGGCGTGTCCGAGCCCGACGACGCGCGGCAGCAGATAGGCGGCGCCCATGTCACCGCCCGAGAGCCCGACCTTCGTGAACAGGAACGCGAACCGGGCGGACGGGTCGGCCACCCGGAAGTCGGAGGCCAGCGCGAGCACGGCGCCGGCGCCGGCCGCGACACCGTGGACCGCCGCGATCACCGGGAAGGGACACTCGCGGATGGCCCGGACGACCTGCCCGGTCATCCGGTTGAAATCGAGCAGCTGCGCGGTGTCCATGGAGAGCGTCGCGCCGATGATCTCGTCGACGTCTCCGCCCGAGCAGAAGCCACGGCCCTCGCCGGCGAGCACCAGCGCCCGCACGGAGCGCTCGCGCGACAGCTGGGCGAGCAGGTCGCGCAGGTCGGCGTAGGCGCCGAAGGTGAGGGCGTTCAGCTTCTCGGGCCGGGCGAGCGTGACGGTCGCGACGCCGTCCTCCGTGGTGACGCGCAGATGACGCCATGCGTCCGCGCGCGGCGCTGAGCTGGGAAAGGGGCTCATGGAGTGGTGCCTCCCTCGGCCGGCGGTCCTGCCTGCCCTTCGAAGCTATCACTCGTACGTGACTGCCGTCACGAGTGCGCTATACGCCGGACCGGGAGGGACCCGGGGCTGTGATGTGCGCGACAGTCGTGGCGTGACACGGCAATGGTCCTGTAGCGGTTGTGACACAGGTCCTGACCAGGGTGGCCTGCGCCCCTTGTTCGCGCAGCCGCGATTCCTATGGTGGAGGGCAGGACCTCACCTCGTGAACGGATCCACCCAGAGCTGACCCCGAACGGACCTGCCTTGCTCGAAGCCTCCGGCCCCGCCTCATGGCGCATCACCCTGCCGCACACCACGGCAGCGGTGCCCATCGCGCGTGCCCTGATCCGCACGGCGCTCGCGGAGATCGAGGCGACGGCGGACAGCGACACGGCGGAGCTGCTGACGGCCGAGCTGGTCGCGAACGCCGTGGAGCACACGCCCAGCGAGTCGCCCATAGAGCTGGTGGTGGAGCTGCTCGCGGGCGGCTGCCAGGTGGAGGTCCACGACGGCGACCCCGCGCCGCCCGGGGATCTGTGCCGGATCGCCGTGCCGGGCGGCGAACCGGACCCGTGGCAGGAGCACGGGCGCGGACTGCTGCTGATACGGGCCCTGAGCTCGGACTGCGGACACCGCGCGACCGCCGAGGGCAAGGCCGTCTGGTTCACACTGCCGTCGCGGACCTGACGCGCTTCCCCCGCATGACTATCCGGAGAGTGCGGCGCCGGCGGGTCCCGCCAGCGTGGCGACCAGGACCGCCTTGATCGTGTGCATACGGTTCTCGGCCTCGTCGAAGACGACGGAGTGCTCCGACTCGAACACCTCGTCCGTCACCTCCAGTTCGCCCAGCCCGTACGTCTCGTGGATCTCCCGCCCGACCGCGGTGCCGAGGTCGTGGAACGCGGGCAGGCAGTGCATGAACTTCACCTCCGGGTTGCCGGTCGCCCGCAGCACGTCCATGGTCACCGCATACGCCGCCAGGGCCTTGATGCGCTCGGCCCAGATCTCCTTGGGCTCCCCCATCGACACCCAGACGTCGGTGGCGACGAAGTCCGCACCCCGGACGCCCTCGGCGACGTCCTCGGTCAGCGTGATGCGGGCACCGCTGGACTCGGCGGCCGCGCGGGCACGCGTCACGATCTCGTCGGCCGGCCAGTACGCCCTCGGCGCGGCGATCCGCACGTCCATGCCCAGCAGGGCACCGGTGACCAGATAGGAGTTGCCCATGTTGAAGCGGGCGTCGCCGAGGTAGGCGTACGCGATCTCGCCGAGCGGCTTGCCGCTGTGCTCGACCATGGTGAGCACGTCGGCGAGCATCTGCGTGGGGTGCCAGTCCGCGGTGAGGCCGTTGTAGACGGGGACACCGGCGAACCGTGCCAGTTCCTCGACCGTGGCCTGCGCGTCACCGCGGAACTCGATCGCGTCGAACATCCGGCCGAGGACCCGCGCGGAGTCCCTGGCGGACTCCTTGGTGCCGATGTGGGAGCCCGACGGGTCGATGTACGTCGTCGCGGCGCCCTGGTCCGCGGCCGCGACCTCGAACGCGCAGCGTGTACGCGTCGAGGCCTTCTCGAAGATCAGCGCGATGTTCTTCCCGCGCAGCCACTGCACCTCGGTGCCGGCCTGCTTGGCGGCCTTGAGCTCGGCGGCCAGCTCGACCAGACCGCGGAACTCCTCCGCGGTGAAGTCGAGCTCCTTGAGGAAGTGGCGGCCTTCGAGATGTATGGCCATGGCGGCTGCTCCTGTGTCGCGAAATGCGGTGACCATGGAAGTGTATACGAACACCTGTATTGCTATACAGCATCCCTCTCGACCGGGCAGCTCATGCAGCGCGGCCCGCCCCTGCCCCGCCCCAGCTCGCTGCCGGGGATCTCGATCACTTCGATGCCCTGTTTGCGCAGATGCGTGTTGGTGGTGACGTTGCGCTCGTACGCGACGACGACGCCCGGCTCGACCGCGAGAACGTTGCAGCCGTCGTCCCACTGCTCCCGCTCCGCCGAGTGAACGTCCTGGGTCGCCGTGAGGACCCGGATCTCCTTGAGCCCCAGCGCCGCGGCGATCGCACTGTGCATGTGCTCGGGAGGATGGTCGCTCACCTTCAGACCGCTCGAACCGTCCGCGGGCTCGATGGTGTACGAGCGCAGCATGCCGAGTCCCGCGTACTGCGTGAAGGTGTCCGCGTCGACCATGGTCATCACGGTGTCGAGGTGCATGAAGGCACGTCTCTTGGGCATGTCCAGCGCCACGATCGTGCGCGCCGAGCCGGCCGCGAACAGCCCTCGCGCCAGCATCTCCACCGCCTGCGGCGTGGTGCGCTCGCTCATCCCGATGAGCACCGCGCCGTTGCCGATGACGAGCACGTCGCCGCCCTCGATGGTGGACGGGTAGTCGTCCTGCCCCTCCGACCAGTGATGGAACGGTCCGGCCTGCGAGCTCGTGAAGAGCGGGTGGTACTTGTAGATCGCCTCGAAGTGGACCGTCTCGCGCTGCCGGGCGGGCCAGCGCATGGCGTTGATCGAGACACCGTCGTAGATCCAGGCCGACGTGTCGCGGGTGAACAGGTGGTTGGGCAGCGGGTCGAGAAGGAAGTCGTCGAGGTCCATCACATGGAAACGGACGGACGTCGGCTCGGGGTGACCGGCGAGGAACTCCCGCTTGGTCATCCCGCCGACCAGTGCCTCGACCAGATCGGGAGTCGGCAACTCGTCGAAGGCGACCCTGAGGTGGTCGGTGGCGAGCGGACCGTACTCCTTCTCGTCGAAGACCCGGTCCAGCACGATCTTGCGTGCCTCGGGGATGTCCAGCGACTCGCGCAGCAGATCGCCGAAGAGGTGCACCTCCACCCCGCGGTCCCGCAGTATGTCCGCGAACCCGTCGTGCTCGTGGCGGGCTCGGCGCACCCACAGCACGTCGTCGAAGAGCAGCGCGTCCTTGTTGCTCGGAGTGAGGCGCTTCAGTTCGAGGTCGGGCCGGTGCAGTATGACCCGGCGCAGCCGCCCGGTCTCGGAGTCGACGTGGAATCCCATGTCCCCATCCTCACCGCGCAATGCGCCGTTCACCCGGCGAATGGCCAGTCAAACGATGAATCCTGATGTTTGCCGGCGCCGCATCGGGCATTTCGACGGCGGTTCGCGTCCGGACGCGAATGCCCGCACACCGTTGAACGGGCTCGATTGCCTGCGTGCCGGTCCGGGGTCCGCTGCGGCGGCAAACCCCGGACCGGGCAGCCGCGGCGGCTGCGACCGCCGGGCCGG